>NZ_JBAUSA010000729.1:0-1698 GCF_049581465.1 Caballeronia sp.
GTCTCGTAGTCGGCGGGCGTGTGCAGCCGCTCGGTGACGGCTTTGAAGCTCATCAGAAAGCTGGGGAAGTCGTGGTAACTGTAGACTTCGCGCGCCTGCTTAGCGGTAAGCGGCGTGGCGTCGTTGGTTTGGGAGAGCTCGAGCAGTGTCGCGGGGGTAATGGAACCTTCAAGATGAAGGTGCAGCTCGGCTTTCGGGAGCCCGCGCAGCCAGGATTTCGGGTCGGGCTGAGGGGGGTGCTGGGTGCGGGCCATCTGATTAGTGTATCGGCTGAACGCATCCCGTCCAGCCGCTCGCCGGCACCTGTTAGCGCCAGTTGCTGTCGCGCCGGTTTCCGCTGCTGCTGCCGAAGATCTGCAGCAGAGCGATGAAAATGTTCAGCGCGTCAAGGTAGATGCTCAACGACATCTGCACTGGGCTGAGGCCCATTGCGCCGTCGCGCAACCGCATGAAGTCGACCAAGAGCAGGACGCTGAAGATGGCGAGGGTCGCCCAAGCGTACAGGCCGGGGCTGATGAAGTGCACGAACATGCTCAGCACACCGAGGACGACCAGGCCGATTAGCGCGGCGAAGGCGTAGTTGTAGACCTTGCGGTAGTCGAACCGCGCGACCTGCGCGATGAGGCCCATCACGAACATGCCGATAGCGGTGGTCAATGCGGCCTCAAAAACGACAGCCTGTCCGCCGGGGACGTGCAGGTAAGCCTTGATGAGCGGGCCGACCTCAACCCCCATGAGCAAAGTGAAGGCATAGAACAAAACCAGTGCCAGCCCCGGAGATCGCTTGGTCGCGAAGTTGATCGCGAAGATGAGCCCGAACGTCACAATAAAGAGGCCCATATAGCTGATGCCGCCCAACAGGGCCGGGGCCAGGTAGGCTCCGAAAGCCGTGAAAAGGAAGCCCACGCTAGTAATCCAGAGAACCTTGCTGAGCAAGGTGGCCGTAGACCGGCTGTCGAGAATTCGTATGCCTTGTGTTGCGTCAATCGTTCTCATCTTCTTGTTCCCAACCCTTAGTCTAATAGACGCAGATTTTGTCGTTTGGTCGCAATCTGCGTCCGGTGCGCTAGCGCAGGTGGAAGCCGGAATGAACCGTAACCCCTGAACCCTCAGCGAGGAACACGCTCGACGCCTGCGTTCCGTTCAGCAATGCGAACTCTTGCCCATAAAGCAGCCCGAAATCAACTGCAATTTCATAGCTTTGCAGGCGATATGTCTGCCACCGAGGATGCTCCACCTGGTAGGCGGAGATCCTGCCATTACTCCGCTTCGTATAACCCCAATAGTGCTCGGTGATGAACTCCTCTTCGCTGCCGGGTGTGATCGCTTGTGGCGGAAGGTCCCCTGCAGCGGAAAGCGTGTGCCATCGGCCGCCGAGTTTCCAGCCGTACTTTGCAGTTGGCGTCTTACCATCCGACGAGATTTCACTCCGCGTCGGGATCGCGACATACGGCTCCTCGTAAAACCTCTTTGCTATCCACGCGATGGCGCGACGAGGAACGAACTCGCGAATAAACACGACCCCACGCTTCACACTGCCATCGTCTTCGCGACGCCTGACATAGAACCGCAGATTGATCTCTTCGAACCGCGTGTGCAGCGGAATGGCGAGGCCCTTGACGCGCACCTTGTCGAAGAGAAACCCGACGAGCGAGACGTAGCAGCGTGGCGCTGCGTCGGAGGTGGGCTGATACAGGT
>NZ_JBAUSA010000730.1:0-6918 GCF_049581465.1 Caballeronia sp.
GGTATATGAGGATCGGCTAACCCGGTGCCTGATTAGCGCTGTCGTTCGCGGATTTGTCTTTTTGAGATGTGGGTGGAGAAACGTGCGGTAGCTTGGGTCCGTTGCAACCAAAGTGGACTCGACCCGATGACAACGGAATTGACGCGCTACAACGGCTATCGGTACGTGCTACGCAAGGCGCGAAGCGTCACCGACGACGTCGAGAAAATCAAAGCTGGGCACGCTATGTTGATGCACGCTGATATGTACGTCTGGGAGTCGAACGCTGCGCTTGTGGCGCGCGTTGAATCGTTCTTGCTCAAAGAATTCTCCTGGTATTCACGTTTGGCGAAAAGCGCACGGGAAACCCTTCAAATGTTGCTCACTTACGTGCGTGATGGCGCGGTGATTGTCTTGGAAGAAAACGGAGCAACCACTAGCGCTTTCGAGAATGGCGGTTTTACGCTTGACCCACCAGCGCAAGAGGCAAGGCGATACGCGCCGCCGCTGGACTACGCTGCGCGGGCGGCTGCAAATGCCGCGTCGCTCCTTGAATACAATGATGCGATCGACGCGAGGATCGAGCGAGAACGGCTGCTGAATACCCCGTCATTCGAAGACACGATACCGTTGGATATGCCGTTTCTTCTCTCGGTTGTGGGCATGGTTTGGCGTGGGATGAATCTGGAACGTCAAGCAGAGCAAAAAATCGCGTCCGGTTTCAACGAACTCGCGGACAATATGACCACGCCGCTAGGCGATGCTGCGCCGTTTGAGTACATCAAGAGTGCTGCATCAGAGTTTAGTGATACCGTCGCAGGGGTTTTTCTCACGCCCTCCGAGGAAGCGGAATGCATGTTTCAATATAACGCCGATATGATTGAATGCGCCGCGTGGTATGCCGCTAAACCATCGTCGTGGGGCATGTGCAAACAACGCGCGGCGGATCGGTTAGGCCGATGCGTTGCCGGAAAAGGGGAAGTGTTTTGAGCGCACAACAACCGAAGGGCGTACTGATTACGTTCGACGAACTGAATCAGAGTTTCAATATCTGTACCGTGCCGCGCGCATCCGTTGACGATCTAATGAGCCGTGCGCTTGTCGTGCCGTGGGCGCTCGCGGACTCGAATTTCAAGCTTGATGACGAGGTCGCGCGAAGTATCGGCGGCTTGGTGTTTCGGTTGCTTGCGACGGCACAGCCCGGACTGACGCCGCTTATCACCGTGAGGGACCACCCGGACGCGAAGAACCCGCCAACAAGCGATTGACCCAAAGGCTCGCACCGTGCGGGCCTTTCTTAGTCAAAAGCGGCGTGGTGCACCTGATGCGGGGTTGCTGGCGCTGTTGTCGTTAGCGGGTTGCTTCGCAAACCGCCGTTCCCATGCTGGAAATCGACTAGTTCCGGCGCCTCGCGTAGATTCTTCCACTCCAGAATGCCCGTCAATCTTGACGCTGGCGTGCGAGCGGCCTAGACTTGCCCACAGTTTCTGGTGCTCGTGCGCGGTGTCTACCGCGCGCAGTTAAACGGGAAGCAGGAAGTGCGGATCGAGTCGATCGACCGTGCCAACCTGCGCTGCCCCCGCAACGGTAAAGCGAAAGTCGCGCGGCGTTCATGTCTGTGACTGTCACTAAGACACAAGACACACCACACCGCGCGGCAGAGCCCGCTTCAATACATCGTCAGGTCGATCTCATCTCCCGACAATGCAATATGCCACTGCATGGTTTGTCATGTGGGAAGGCGCAAGCGGCGTTTTCGTCAGCCCGGATACCGGCCAGAGCGGATCAATACCTGAAGCGATCGGCGTCGCGGGGATGCGGCGGCCGACCGATGCTTTCATCGTGCTTTTCCGGATTGCAGTGTCTGCGTTCGCCCACGCCTGTCGTCTACGCGCGGCTGTCGCCAGAACGCGCCATCCGGCGACGGTACGAGAACCCAACGAGCCCAACGAGCCCAACGAGAAAACGGAGTAACACATGCAAATGCGCAAAATCCCGGTCACGGTCGTGACGGGTTTCCTCGGCAGCGGCAAGACCACGTTGATGCGGCATATCCTGCAAAACGCGAACGGATTGCGTATTGCGGTCATCGTGAACGAGTTCGGCGAACTGGGTATCGACGGCGAGATTCTCAAGGGCTGCAACATCGGCTGCGAAGATGAAAGCGGAACCGATCAGCCCAATCTGTATGAACTGTCGAACGGTTGCCTATGCTGCACCGTCCAGGAAGAGTTTTTTCCAGTGATGGAACAGCTCGTCGAGCGGCGCGGGCAGATCGATCATGTGCTGATCGAGACGTCGGGGCTCGCGTTGCCCAAGCCGCTGGTCCAGGCATTCAACTGGCCGTCGATCAAGAACGCCTTCACGGTCGACGCCGTCGTGACCGTGGTCGATGGTCCCGCGGCCGCCAGCGGCCAGTTCGCGGCGAACCCGCAAGCGGTAGATGCCCAGCGGCGCGCCGATCCCAATCTAAATCACGAGTCGCCGCTGCATGAGTTGTTCGAAGATCAGTTGGCATCGGCGGATCTGGTGATTCTCAACAAGATCGATCTCATCGATGAGACGCAGCAGCGCGCCGTGGAAGCGCTGATTCGCGGCGAGATTCCGGCCGATGTAAAGATCGTTCCCGCGCAAATGGCGCAACTGGATCTGCATGCGTTGCTCGGGCTCGAAGCTGCGTCCGAAACCACGATCCACCTGCGCGTGGATCATCACGGTTCTGCCGACGACGAAGGCCACGCCGATCATCATCACGACGCTTTCGATTCAGTCGTGGTCGAGGCGCGGGTCGAGTCGCGCGAAGCCGCGATCGCGGCCTTGCAAGCCTTGGTCGAGGTGAACACGATTTATCGTGTGAAGGGATTCGCGGCGTTGCCCGGCGCCCCGATGCGGCTCGTCGTGCAAGGTGTGGGCAGACGGTTTGATAGCTACTTCGACCGGCGCTGGACCCCGGCCGAGGCGAAAGATGCGACCAGCCAGTTCGTGCTGATCGGCGAAGACCTCGATCAGGCGCGCTTGCAGAAGGCGCTCTATGCCGCGCTCGCCAACACGTCCGTGCAGGCCTGATCCGTGCACCTGCTGCGTACCACGCCCGGTGGTTTCGTCGACGATACGGCCGGTGTCATACGCATTGACCAGACGCCCGCACCGATTGTCGTGCTGAGTTCCGCCGACACCACCTTGTCGCTTCTCGCGAGCGTCGTGCCGCGTCTGGAAGCGGGTTTTCCGGAGATCAGGCTCGCGAACCAGGCGTTCCTGAGGCAACCGGCATCGGTGGATTTTTATCTCGACGACGTGCTCAGGCATGCACGCGCGGTCGTCATCGATCATCTCGGCGGCGAGGCCTATTGGCCCTACGGAATCGAAACGATCACGGCGCTTGCGCGCCGTAACGGCCAGATGCTCGTGATGTTTTCCGGCGACCTGCAGGAGGACCCGAACCTCATTGCAAAGAGCACGGCGGACCCCGCGCTATGCGATCAGCTTTGGCGATATCTGCGTGAAGGCGGCGAGCAGAACGCCGAGGAGTTTCTTCGCTGCATCGCGAATCGCGCGCTGGGATATGGGCGTGAAGCGTACGCGCCGAGTCCGTTGCCTTCGGTGGCGATCTATCATCCGGCGCTGCGAATTGCCACCGCAGACGACTGGCGCCGCCGCTGGGTTTCCGGTCAGCCGGTCGTCGCCGTGCTGTTTTACCGCGCTCATTTGCAGTCCGGCAACACGGATGTCTTCGATGCCCTGATCGACGCGCTAGAGGCGCACGGACTCAATCCTTTGCCCATCGCCATGGCCTCGCTCAAGGACCCGTTGAGCCGCGAAGTCGTGCAGCAACTATGCGCGGATCATGGTACGTCGCTGGTGTTGAACACGACTTCGTTTGCGGCCGGCGTGATCGACGATCCCGCGCCATTCGAACTGGCCGGCGACGCGCCGGTCCTCCAGGTGATCCTCAGCGGGGGAAATCGCGAAGACTGGCTGAAGGACAATCACGGACTGAATTCCCGCGACGTCGCCATGCACGTCGCGTTGCCCGAGGTGGACGGCCGCATCATCACCCGCGCGATCAGCTTCAAAGGCCTGGCTTACCGATGCAAAGCCACGCAAGTCGATGTGGTGCGCTATCAACCCGACCTCGAACGCGTGCGCTTTGTGGCAGAGTTGAGCATGCGCTGGTGTCGCTTGCGGCACACCGCCAACGCCGAGAAGCGGATAGCGCTTGTGCTGGCGAACTATCCGCTGAGCGAAGGACGTATCGGCAACGGCGTGGGCCTCGATACGCCCGCGTCCGTCGTCAATATCCTCACCATGCTGGCGCGCGAGGGGTATCGAACGAGTAAGCTTCCCGCCAGTGGCGACGCGCTGATGCAGGCGCTCACCTCGGGCGTGACGAACGATCCGTCCGTACGCGACCTGCGCCCCGCGCTACAAAGCCTGGCGCTATACGACTATCTGGACGCGTTCCAAAAGTTGCCGGAAGGCGTGCGGCAAGAGTTGAACCAACGGTGGGGACCGCCCGAAAGCGATCCCACGCTGCGTCGGGGCCGGTTCATGATCTCCGGTTGGCGTAGCGGCCAGGTGTTCGTCGGCATTCAACCCGCGAGGTCGCGCGAGCGTGGCGATTACGCGAGCTACCACGACGCCGAACTCGTACCGCCCCATTCGTATCTCGCGTTCTACTTCTGGTTGCGACTTCGCTTTAACGTCGATGCAATCGTGCATGTCGGCAAGCACGGCAATCTCGAATGGCTGCCGGGCAAGAGCGTCGCATTGAGCGCGTCGTGCTGGCCCGACCTGACGCTGGGTGCCATGCCGCACCTGTATCCATTCATTGTGAACGATCCCGGTGAGGGCAGTCAGGCGAAGCGGCGCGCGCAGGCGGTGATCATCGATCATCTGATGCCGCCACTGACGCGCGCCGAAAACTACGGGCCGCTGCAGGACCTGGAGCGTCAGGTCGACGAGTACTACGAAGCGTTGATGGTCGATCCGCGCCGCGCGAAATTGCTGCGCAAAACCATCCTGGCGAGCATTGTCGAGCATCGGCTGCATGAGGAGCTCGGCGTGGACAAGCCGCGCGACTCCAACGGCGAAGACGCGCTACTGACGCGTGCCGACGCCTATCTCTGCGAGTTGAAAGAAGCCCAGATCCGCGACGGCCTGCACGTGTTCGGCGTCTCGCCGCAAGGCATACAGCGGCGCGACACGCTGCTCGCGCTCGGGCGCTATCCAACCGGTGACGGACAAGGCGCGAACGCGAGCGTGCTCACGGCGCTGGCCCGTGACCTGCACCTGGGCGAGGCCTTCGATCCGCTCGATGCCGACTGGAGCGCCCCGTGGACGGGACCGCGTCCCGCCGAACTTCAAGCCACGATCGATACGCCGTGGCGGCATCACGGAGACACGCGCGAGCGTCTGGAATTGCTGGCTACGTCGATGCTCGACGCACCGTCCGATTTTTCGTGGCCGATGACATCGCAGGTGCTGGAGCGCCTGAACGGCGATCTGCTGGCGCGACTCGATGCATGCGGTCCGGAGGAACTTGAGCAACTCAAGCGCGGACTTGCCGGGCGTTTCGTACCGCCTGGCCCGAGCGGCTCGCCTTCTCGCGGCCGGCCCGACGTATTGCCCACGGGCCGCAACTTCTACTCGGTCGACACGCGCGCCGTGCCGACCCGGGCCGCATGGACGCTGGGCCTCAAGTCGGCCAATACGCTGATCGAGCGTCATCTTCAGGAGCACGGAGACTACCCGCGCGCCATCGGCTTGTCGGTGTGGGGCACGGCGACCATGCGGACCGGCGGCGACGATATCGCGCAAGCCATGGCGCTCATCGGCGTGCGGCCGAAGTGGGCGGCGGGGAGCAATCGCGTGACGGATTTCGAAGTCTTGCCGATCACCATTTTCAATCGTCCGCGTATTGACGTGACGCTGCGTGTATCGGGCTTTTTCCGCGACGCCTTCGCGAACCTGATGCATCTCTTCGACGCCGCCGTACAGGCCGTCGCCGAACAAGACGACGAAGAGGAAGACGTCAATCCGATCCGCGCCCGGATCATGCGCGAACGCGACGCGAACGTGGCGCGGGGTCTGGACGCAAAGGAAGCCCGCCTGCGTGCCGGCTGGCGCGTTTTCAGCACGAAACCCGGTGCCTATGGCGCGGGCTTGCAGGAGATGATCGACGCAAGGCAATGGCAAAGCGATGCGGATCTCGCGCGCGGGTTCCAGAATGCGGGCGGCTTCGCTTACTCGCAGCAAGGTGATGGCGTCGATGCCCGCGATACCTTCGGCATGAGGCTTTCAACGATTGACGTGGTCGTGCAAAACCAGGACAACCGCGAGCATGACCTGCTCGATTCGAACGACTATCACCAGTTCCAGGGCGGCATGATTGCAGCCGTGCGGCACTTGTCGGGCACGCAGCCCCAGTCTTACAACGCCGATCACAGCAATCCCGCCGCGCCGCGCATTCGCACGTTGCAGGAAGAGATTTCCCGCGTGATCCGGTCGCGCGTGGTCAACCCGAAATGGATCGATGGCGTGAAACGGCATGGTTACAAGGGCGCTTCGGAAATGGCCGCGACCGTGGATTATCTGTTCGGTTATGACGCGACCGCGCGGGTGGTGTCCGACCATCAATATGCGCTGGTCGCCGACGCCTACGTGAACGATCGCGACACGCGCGAATTCATGCAGCAGCACAATCCCCACGCGTTGCACGCGATCTGCGAGCGCCTCACCGAAGCGATGCAGCGCGGCTTGTGGCAGACCCCCGGCGACTATAAAGGCCAGATCGAGCGTCACTTGCTTGACGCCGAACAGCAACTCGAAGGGCAACGAACATGAACGAGGCTACTTTTCCTTTCACCGCACTGGTCGCGCAAGCGCCCTTGCAGCAAGCGCTTTTATTGGCCGCCGTCGATCCGGCTTTGGGCGGCGTGC
>NZ_JBAUSA010000731.1:0-3748 GCF_049581465.1 Caballeronia sp.
ACGCGACGCAACGGCCAAATCCGTCTTGGCCAAAACCATGTCCATGTTCGACAGCAAGTTGGCGAAGAACGGCCAGGTCTTATGCATCTTCTTGAGCATGCTCAAGCGACTTGTTCGCTCCGTGGCATCGGGCGCAGCGTCGAGGAAAGCCGTCACGGCGCTGCCGAAACCGTACCAGCCGGTGAGCAGCAAGCGGCATTGACCCCACGAAAACCCCCACGGAATGGCGCGCAAATCTTCGATCTTGCGTTGCTTCACGTCCTGCAATTTTCGCGACGCCGGCCGGCTGCCGATATTCAGCTCGGCGATCTCTGAAATCGGCGTCGATTCGAAGAAATACTCCTTGAAACCCGGCGTCTCATAAACGAGTGCTCGATACGAGGCCATCGCGGTATCGGAGAGATTCTGCATCGCCGCCTCGAAAGCCGGCAATTGCGGGGGCGTATTTTCGTGTGGCAACAGCGAAGCTTCAAGCGTCGCCGCAACCAGGAGTTCAAGATTGCGCCGCCCGATTTCAGCATTGCCGAACTTGCTCGAAATCACTTCGCCTTGTTCGGTCGTGCGGATCTGGCCATCGACGGTACCCGGCGGCTGCGACAAGATTGCCTGATAAGTCGGGCCACCGCCGCGGCCGACCGTGCCTCCGCGACCATGAAAGAGCCGCAGCGTGGTCTTGTGCTGCTTGAACAGTGCGACCAGCGCCAGTTCTGCCCTATACAACTCCCAGTTCGACGTAAGAAAGCCGCCGTCCTTGTTGCTATCGGAATAGCCGAGCATCACTTCCTGCTCGCCGCCTTGCAGTTCGACCAGCTTGTCGACGCCAGGCAGCGCAAAAAAGTCACCCATGATGAGCGGCGCATTGCGCAAGTCGGCGATGGTCTCAAACAGCGGAATCACCATGATGCCGTCGTGCGCGGGATCGTCGGCATGACCGAGACGCCCGTGCAGCAGGCCCGTTTCCTTCTGCAGCAACATGACTTCCAGCAAGTCGCTGACCGTCTCCGTGTGCGAGATGATGTAGTTGCGGACCGCGCGCGTACCGAATTTCTCGCGCGTGACACGTGCCGCTTCCAGTACGCCCAGTTCGCTTTTAGCGAGGTCGGAGTACTCGAAAAAGGGCAGGCGCAACGGCCGCGGCTGGGCGAGTTCGAGGCGTAGCAACGCGACTTTTTCCACTTCCGACAGCGCCGCGTAATCTGCCTGGACGCCTGCAAGCGCGAGCAGTTCTGCTACCACTGCTTCGTGGATATCCGAACTCTGGCGCAAGTCGATGCTCGCCAGATGGAAGCCGAACACTTCGGCGGCGCGCGCAAGCGGCGACAGCCGGGGCGCGCTCAGATATTCGCCGTGATGCCCGGCCAGCGATTCGACCAGCACGTTCAAGTCAGCCGCAAATTCCGCAGCGGATTCATACGGTTTGGCCGGGTGATGGCTGCGCGCTGGCACCACGCCGCTTCCGAGCCGCTGATCGGCGCTCGCCACCAGCCGCGAATACACGCCAATCAGCGCACGCCGATACGGCTCGTCAATACGATGCGGCGACGTGTCGGGCGACGCAGCGGCGAGTTTGATCAACGCGTCGCTCGCGCCCGCCAATAGATTCGATACCGATAATTCCGCCCCCAGCTTGTGCACCTGGTCCAGGTAATGTTCGAAAATCACCGTTGCCTGGCGCGTGATCGCGTGGATCAGGGTGGGCGCGGTGACATACGGATTGCCGTCGCGATCCCCGCCAATCCAGCTTCCCATCTGCAGGAACGCCGGCAAACGCGCGGGTAGGCCGTGCTCGGCGAGCGCGGTTTCGATATCGGCGTAAACCGCGGGAATTTCCGCGAGGAACGTGGCGTGGTAATACGACAGGGCGTTCTCGATTTCATCGGCGACGGTCAAACGGGCATCGCGCAACATACGCGTCTGCCAGAGCGACGTGACGCGCGCGCGCAGCATCGCCTCGTTGTGTGCGCGTTCACGCGTGGTCAAATCCTGATCGCGCTCCGCGAGCAGGCGAGCGACTTCGTGCTGCGCGTCCAGAATGCTCTTGCGCGAGACTTCGGTCGGATGGGCGGTCAGCACGGGCACGATCAGCGCGTCGTCGAAGAACTTTTGCAGCGTGGCCTTCGCCTTCGCCGCGTTCGGGCTTTGCTTCAACCGTTCGATGGCATACGCCATGGTGCCGGCCTGAGGCGCGGACCCCGCCAGCGCATGAATGCGCCTGCGCCGGTTGTGATGCCGGTCTTCCGCGATATTCGCCAGGTGCGAAAAATAGCTGAACGCGCGCACGACGCTTACCGTTTGCTCAGGCGATAGCGAACGCAGACGCTTTTCGAGGGTTTGAAGCGCGTCGCTGTCGTCTTCGCGACGGAATTTCACGGCCGTCTGACGGATCGTTTCGACGACATCGAATACTTTGTCGCCTTCCTGTTCGCGTACGACGTCGCCGAGAAGACGCCCCAGGTAGCGGATGTCTTCGAAGAGCGGCAGGTCCTTGTCTTCGCGCGTGCGGGCGGTTTTTGCCGTCTTGGCGTTCATCGGGGCGGGCGTTTTCGTCTTCCCGCTGGCCGCGGGTTTTTTCAACGGCGCAGCGGCTTTCGGTGCCTTCGCCGACTTGGCGGCGAGGCTCGTGACAGAAGACGCCGCGCCGGACGCGGCGGGCGAAGCGGCATTACGGCGGGGGCGGGCGTTGCGCGCCGATCCGGAAGACGTCACGTTGGATTCCTTTTGAATGTGCTGGCTGCGACAACACGACACAATACGGGGTTGAATGCGCTGCGTGAAGTGGCTGCCTGAAGTGGCGACCTCAAGTGGCGAACCGCGTCCAGGACGCGGCGTGCGAACCTCACTGTCTCTCGTTCTGCCGTAAGTCCCGGGCGCCCTGGCCGTGCGGTTTGGACGCCGCATCTGACCACAGTTGGACCCGGGTGTGCGTGCTACCATTGTTTGTTATCCATCCCGTCATTCGATTGACCCGCAATGAATTCCGAGACGCCTTCCACGCCACCCCCAACAAGTCTTGTCATTGCCTCACGGGAAAGCCGTCTAGCGATGTGGCAAGCTGAACACGTGCAGTGTGCGTTGCACAAATTATATCCATCTTGCGACGTCAGAATCCTCGGAATGACGACGCGCGGCGATCAGATTCTCGACCGGACCTTATCGAAGGTCGGCGGCAAGGGGCTCTTCGTGAAGGAACTCGAAGCCGCGCTCGCCGACGGCCGCGCCGACCTCGCCGTGCATTCGTTGAAGGACGTGCCAATGGAACTCCCCGAGGGGTTCGTCCTGAGCACGATTCTTGAACGCGGAGATCCGTTCGACGCCTTCGTCTCGCCGCACTTTGCAACACTGGCCGAGTTGCCTCACGGCAGTGTCGTGGGCACGTCGAGCCTGCGTCGCGAAGCCATGCTGCGGACGTATTTCCCGCATCTCGACGTGCGTCCGTTGCGCGGCAATCTCGATACGCGTCTGGCCAAACTCGATCGCGGCGACTACGCGGCCATTATTCTCGCGGCGGCCGGGCTGAAGCGGCTCGGGCTCGAAGCGCGGATTCGCACGGTTTTATCGGCGGAAGAGAGCTTGCCGGCGGCGGGTCAGGGCGCGCTTGGCATCGAGATTCGTGCCGGTCGCAGCGACCTCGCCACGTGGCTCGCGCCCTTGCACCATGAGGCGACCGCCGCGGCGGTGGAAGCCGAACGGATGGTCTCGCGCTCGCTTGGCGGCAGTTGCGAAGTCCCGCTCGCCGCCTATGCGCAGT
>NZ_JBAUSA010000732.1:0-2902 GCF_049581465.1 Caballeronia sp.
CGCCGGCCCCGCGCAATCGCACTCGCGGCCGTTGATCCGTTGACCGAATTGCTGCGACTTGCATCGAGTCGCTCGTTCGATGAAGCGTGTGAGCATGCGTCATCCGTTTATGCGCTTCACCGGTATACTGAATACCGCGCCCCGAATGCGTTCCAGACACCCTGAATAGACTCGTGAAACGCGTTCATACAGGGCGTATTGGTTGCGTTTATCCCGAAAAATGGCTAAAATCACAAAGTCGCTGGGCATGTAGCTTGTTTCGCTGCCCGGATGCGATCTCGGTACAGAAGGATGGGCGTTGCGCCCATTTTTTTTTGGCCGTTCGGTTCAGCATCTCGGGTAGCACGAATGCGCGCCGGCTCAAGGCGCGGTCCGCAGATGTTCAGCGTGGAACGCGCGAACATCTTGGAGTCATTCACTGTGCAACTGACGGAACTCATCGAAACCACGGTTACGGGCCTGGGCTACGAACTCGTCGAAATCGAGCGCGCGGGAGGCGGTTTGCTGCGCATTTCCATCGACCAGCCTGCCGGGATCGCGATTACAGATTGCGAGAAAGTCACGCGTCAACTCCAGTATCTGTTCGAAGTGGAGAACATCGATTACTCGCGGCTCGAAGTCGGGTCGCCAGGTCTCGACCGGCCGCTTAAAAAACTGGCCGATTTCGAACGCTTCGCAGGCAACGAAGTCACTATCACATTGAAAAAGCCGCTGGACGGGCGCAAGTCGTACCGTGGCATCCTGCATGCCCCGGACGGCGACACGATCGGTTTGGAATTCGAAGGGAAGGACGGCGTTGCTGCGATGCTCGATTTCACGCTCGCAGACCTCGATAAAGCACGTCTCGTCCCCAAAGTTGACTTTAGGAGCCGCAAACAATGAGTCGCGAAGTTTTGATGCTGGCGGATGCGCTGGCGCGCGAGAAGAACGTCAACAAGGACGTGGTGTATGCCGCGCTTGAAGCGGCGCTTGCTTCGGCAACCAAGAAGCTGTTCGAGGAAGATGTGGACATCCGTGTGGCCATCGACCGTGAGAGCGGCGAGCACGAGACGTTCCGTCGCTGGAAAGTGGTGCCGGACGAAGCGGGTCTGCAGGAACCGGATCAGGAAATCCTGCTGTTCGAGGCGAAGGAAGAGAAGCCCGACGCCCAGGTGGACGAATACATCGAGCAACCCATTCCGTCCATCGAATTTGGCCGGATTGGCGCGCAGGCCGCCAAGCAAGTGATCTTGCAGAAGGTCCGTGACGCCGAGCGCGAGCAGATTCTCAACGATTTCCTTGAGCGCGGCGAAAAGATCATGACCGGCGCAGTGAAGCGTCTGGACAAGGGCAATTTCATCGTCGAATCGGGCCGTGTGGAAGCGTTGTTGCGCCGCGACCAATTGATTCCGAAAGAAAACTTGCGTGTTGGCGATCGGGTTCGGGCTTATATCGCCAAGGTCGATCGCACGGCACGCGGCCCGCAGATTGAACTCTCGCGCACGGCGCCCGAGTTCCTGATGAAGCTGTTCGAAATGGAAGTGCCGGAAATCGAACAAGGCCTGCTCGAAATCAAGGCGGCTGCGCGCGATCCTGGCGTGCGTGCGAAAATTGGTGTTGTAGCTTACGACAAGCGCATCGACCCGATCGGCACGTGCGTCGGTATTCGCGGTTCGCGGGTGCAGGCGGTGCGAAATGAGTTGGGTGGCGAGAACGTCGACATCGTGCTATGGTCGGAGGATCCCGCCCAGTTCGTGATCGGTGCGCTCGCGCCGGCTGCCGTACAGTCGATCGTCGTCGATGAAGAGAAGCATTCGATGGACGTCGTCGTGGACGAGAACGAATTGGCGGTCGCCATCGGCCGTAGCGGCCAGAACGTGCGTCTAGCCAGCGAGTTGACAGGCTGGCAAATCAACATCATGACGCCGGACGAGTCCGCGCTGAAGCAGAACGAAGAGCGTGGCACGTTGCGCAGCCTGTTTATGGCGCGCCTCGACGTCGACGAAGAAGTGGCTGACATTCTCATCGACGAAGGCTTTACCAGCCTCGAAGAGATTGCGTATGTGCCGCTCAATGAAATGCTCGAAATTGAAGCCTTTGACGAAGATACCGTTCACGAATTGCGTAACCGCTCCCGTGACGCTCTCCTGACAATGGCGATCGCGAACGAAGAGAAGGTCGAGGGCGTGGCGCTCGACTTGAAGAGCCTCGAGGGCATGAGCGAAGAGTTGTTCGCGAAGCTCGAAGAACATCAGATCCGGACGCGCGACGAACTCGCCGAGCTGGCTGTGGATGAGTTGGTCGAGATGACTAGTATTGAAGAGGATGCCGCTAAGGCGTTGATCATGAAAGCACGTGAACACTGGTTCCAGTGAGAAATGACCATGGCGCACTGACATATCGCGGCCGTTAGGCCGCATGACCCCGATCAAACAGCAGGGAATCTGTCCTTGCATCAAGAGGAATGAATGGCGAGTAACAACGTAGCTCAATTTGCCGCGGAACTCAAAATGCCTGCGGGCGTCCTGCTCGAGCAGTTGCAGGCGGCTGGCGTCACGAAAGCGAACGAGGATGACGATTTGTCCGAGACGGACAAGTCGCGCCTGCTCGAACACTTGCGCAAGTCGCACGGTTCCGCTGATGCCGACAAACGCAAGATCACTTTGACCCGCCGGCATACGTCGGAAATCAAGCAATCCGACTCTACGGGTAAAGCTCGCACCATTCAGGTCGAGGTCCGCAAGAAGCGCGTGTTCGTGAAGCGCGATGAAAGCGGTGTCGAACAGGTGGTTGAAGGCGCTAACCACATCGAAGACGACGTGGAAGTGGACGAAGCCGAGTTGCAGCGTCGCGATGAAGAAGCGCGTCATGCAGCTGAACTGCTCGAGAAAGAAGCGCTGGAGTTGAAGGAACGCCAGGAACG
>NZ_JBAUSA010000733.1:0-2982 GCF_049581465.1 Caballeronia sp.
AGTTGGTGCAAGACGGCAAGAACGGCTTTATCTGCGAGCCGACGCCAGAAGCACTCGCTGTCGCAATGGACAAGCTCTATGCAGACAAAGCCATGGCACGGGAAATGGGACGCAATGCGTTGGATCGATTGAGCGAAATCAATATTTCGTGGTCCCACGTCCTGAAAAGGCTGCTCGCATGAAAGTATTGATCGTGAATAATATGGCGCCGTTCATGTGGGGCGGCGCTGAAGAACTAGCAGAGCATTTACGACGGAACGTGATTGCCGCCGGCCATGAATCCGAGATTTTGCGTCTTCCATTCCAGTGGGAGCCGGCGACCGGGATTCCATCGCAAATGCTGATGGCGCGGACAATGGAACTTTGGAACGTCGATCATGTGATCGCCCTGAAATTTCCGGCGTTTTACATTCGGCATCCTAACAAGACGCTTTGGCTCATTCATCAATATCGGCAGGCGTATGACCTTTTCGATGTAGGGCAGACGAATCTTCCGGCCGGACGTCACGGAGACGACATTCGTACCCTGATCACGAATGCCGATAACGAGGCGTTCGGAGAAAGCAAGCGCATCTTTACCATTTCCGAGGTCGTCCGGCAGCGTTTGATGAAGTACAACGGCTTTAACGCCGAAGTCCTGATTCCGCCGATTACCGACGCCGACTTGTTCACGGGCGTTCCAACCGACAAACACGCCAGCAGCTACATTTTTGCTGGCGGTCGCGTGAATTCCATGAAGCGCCAGCGCTTGCTTGTCGAGGCGTTGGCGCATGCGAGCAAGGAAGTCAAACTGATCATTGCCGGTCCTCCGGACACGCCCGCCGACGGTGAGAGCCTTCACGAACTGGTCGCACGACTTGGCTTGACGGACCGCGTGAAACTGGATTTGCGTTTCATGCCTCGCGAAACATACGCGGACTACATCAACAATGCGAGCGCGGCCATTTATATTCCGTTCGACGAAGACTCGCTCGGATATGTCGCGGTAGAAGCGGCAACGGCTGGTAAAGCGTTGATCACGGCGACCGACAGTGGCGGCGTCCTGGGCATCGTGAAGCACGGCGAGACCGGCTGGGTCGCGGAACCTGCGGTGCAGCCACTCGCCGACGCCATGAGCGCGGTGTACAAGGACGCGTCCATCACACGTGGCTACGGTGCGTCGGCCCGGGCGTTGTGGCTCAGCATGGATATCAATTGGTCGAAAACGGTGGAGACTCTTCTTCGATGAATATTCTCATATTCACTCCGGCCATCAAGTCCTCCGCTATCGGCCGCATGGCGCGTCTGGTCACGAGCGTCCTTAAGGACCAGGGTCACGATGTAACGATCGTGCGCAGCGAGGGTGACGGCTATCTAAAGCGCGAACCACATGATTTCGGCGTCGAACTTATTTCGTGGAGGGACGACCGGGTAGTATGGGCGGCGGTGTCGCGCGCAGACCTGGTCGTGTATCAGATCGGCGATAACTTTGATTTCCATGAAGGCTGCCTGCATTGGCTGCCGGGAGCGCCTGGTGTCGTATGCCTGCATGATTTCTTTCTCGGCCACCTTTTTCATGCGTGGAAACAGCAGCCTGGAAATGAGCATCGCGCAGATGCGATCCTGCGGCGCTGGTATGGCGAAACCGTCGCGAAGACCTATATCGAGTATCCGGACAATGCCGCGTTCATCCTAGGCACGAAGGACACTGCACCGCTGACCGAATGGATCGTCTCTCAAGCGTTAGGCGTGATTACGCACAGTGAAGGGGGCGCACAGCGTGTGCGTCAGTCGTGCCCTGGTCCGGTGCGGGTCATACCTCTCGCTTATGACGCTCCGGGCGTTTGCGCGGCTTCTTCCTCTCATGCTGCCCCGTTGTTCGGCCAGTTCAACTTGCTGACCATCGGCTATATCAATCAGAACAAGCGTGTTGCGAAGGTGATTGAAGCGATAGCGGCGAGCCAGTCTCTTCGGCAAAACGTGGTGTACCGCCTGGTCGGCCATATAGAACCGCACGAAGCGCTGCGGTTGTCAGCGCTCGCCAATGGTCTTCGTGTGCGCCTGGTCATATCGGGAGAAGTAAGCGACGCGGCTCTGGCTCAAGCAGTGAATGAGGCCGATGCGATCAGTTGCTTGCGGTGGCCGAGCCTGGAAGCGGCGTCCGCTTCCGCGATCGAAGCCATGTTGTATGGAAAGGCGGTGATGGTCACCGACACTGGCTTTTATCGAGAAATTCCAGACGACTGCGTTGAGAAGATATCGGTCGAGAACGAGGTCGACAACATCGGGCAGGCACTTCAGCGCTTCTACGACGCGCCTGAGTCGCGTCAGCGAATCGGAGCGAGGGCGCGCAGATTCGCATTGCAGACTTATTCCGTCGATCGATACGCGAGCGAACTGCTAGCCATGAGTGCTACGGTGCAGAAAGTGCGCCCGTTAGCGAAGGCGAAGGCGCATTTCGTCGATGTCCTGACGCAATGGGGCGCAAGTAGTGACCTGCTGCGCGACGAATCCGTACAGTCGGCGTTCTTGATCACCAAATGAGCTGAGTAAGCCGCCGTGTCGCGGCTTACTCAGTTCTTTGCGCGCTGCGTATTTTCAAACCGTAGAATCAAATGTGACTGTTTCGGTGAGGAGTCTTATGCAACAACTCAATAATTTATCGGAACGAATCGCCGCTTATCAACCGCAGATCAAGGCGGCGGTTGATCGCGTAATCGCCAGCGGATGGCTGGTGCTCGGCCCCGAAGTAAAAGGTTTTGAACAGCAGTTTGCCGCCTACCTTGGCGCAGCGCACTGCCTTGGCGTAGCCAACGGCACCGAGGCAATCGAACTTGGGTTGCGCTCGCTCGGTATTGGCCGAGGCGACACGGTTGCAACGGTTGCCAACGCTGGCGCTTATACGACCACCGCGTTAATGTCGATTGGCGCCACGCCTTACTTCATGGATGTCGATCTGGGCACTCGGGTGGCCGGTCTGGCACACGTCAAGGCCGCAATCGA
>NZ_JBAUSA010000734.1:0-4216 GCF_049581465.1 Caballeronia sp.
CGGGGGTGTCGCGCGACACGATCGTCGAGCAAGTGTTCCGCGAGATCCGCGCGTTTCGAATCTACGACGGCCCGACAGAGGTCCATAAATGGTCTATCGCGAAGAAGATCAAGCGCGACACGCTGGCGAGCGCTTGAGCACGATCGGATCACACGTTCCAGCTTTTCAACCGAATAGCGCGCGGCCCTGCGAGTAGCCAAGCTGTCGATGCGATTCCCACTGGACGTCGTCGAAGAACTGGTCGGCGGTCGTCTCCTGCGGAAAGTCGTGGTTCTGGATCTTGTACTGGCGTACATCGTGGGGCGCAGCAGAGGTAAGGCGAGGCTTGATCACCAGGATCTGGCCGGTACGGCCGCCGGGAAAGGCAGTCATCAGGCGCAGCGCAAGATGCTTAGGATTACACCTGAATTCGTCGAACGACTTGGCGACGACGTCTTCATTCACGGGCAGCGATTCAGGCATTGTCATCTTGCAAGGCGATTCGGTAATCTCGACGCCGAAATCGACGCGCACGCGTCGCATCAGGTTCGCGAGATCGGCGAAGGCGTAGGCGGAGTCCCAGCCGTTGTCAAGGATAACGATGAATTCGAGCCTGCGACGCAATAGCTCGTAGGCGCCCGTGTTCTCGAAATGGCCCCCATCGGTCAGATACCAGCGGCGCGCGCGCGGACCATCGAATAGGCCTAGCAACTCGCTTGTCAGGCAGAACTGCGTGCCGAACCATTTCTCGCGAATGAAACGCCTTGGCGCATTTTTGTCGGGAATCGGTACGCGCTTTTGCGGATCTTTTTTGGTCACCGCTCCGATGGGCGTGGAGAGCGTATCCCACCAGTAGCCGAGCCGGATATTGGCGATGCCGAACAGCAACGAATAGCCTGGATGGGTCTGTTGTCCGAGCCCGGTGCTGACCGCTGCGCCCGAAATCGCGATCCAGTCGCCGAGCGTCAGTGACTCAACCCAGATGTTCGAGACGTCCTTGCGGTTCAGGACATGCCTCGCCTTGGTGGATATGTCATTGGCTCCCTTCCATTCGCATAGCAGCACGCCCAGCTTCGCGCCGATCGTAATGCCCGCGGGTCCGACGCTCATGATCATGCCGCGCGCGCCGCGCTGGACCAGCGACGAATTCCAGTCGATGGTCTTGTTGATCGTCGTGTTGATCAGATGCACAGGGGCGCAACTGCTCTCGTGAAAGTACTCGCCCATTGAGATGCTGTCGCCTTCAACAAGGGAGGTGACATCACGTGATTCTTCGTTCGTTAGCCTTTTCGCGTTGGTCGCGCCGATGAACGCGCGGGTCAGTCGCACGCTGTAGAGGCGTTGATACGTCGACAGGTTGAGGAACTGGACGCAAAGACCGTCGATGCTCGCCAGGAGCAGCACGACCCCACTCGTGGCCGCGAGGAAACACAGGAAAATGACGGCTTTGGAGGGCTCATTCTGCGATGTCCAGAAGAAATGGCCGGCAAGGGAAAAGTGGCGGACGTAGCCGCCGAGCGAGGCCGCAACGGCGCGTGCGGCAATCGACCAGAACGTCAGGGTGACCAGCGCGGCGAGCACGGCCGCGACAGACGCGAGATAAATTCTCGGTATTTTAAGAAGCGTACTTTTGAGGGTCACGCCGTTGGACAGCAGGAATTTGGCGGCGGCCCATACTGCCGCGCCGGAACTTGCCAGCACGCCTAGCATCGCCGCGACTGGCGAGCTGCTACCAGCGGGGGACGGGTGCGGGATCCATGCACTGAAAATGCACGTTACGGGGGAGTCGGCACCGAATGGATGGCTCGATGCGCCTCCCGAGCATGCGTAGAAGAGCTGGCCGAGGGCATCGATAATCGCGATGGCGAAGGTCCAGATCATCACCTGGATCGGGCCCGACAACAGGGCCTGCTTGCAGACGTGAAGCGGTGTCGTGTACGCATTAGTCAGCGAATTTCGCACGTGGTCGACGAACGCGCGTTTGTCGAAGGGGGAGTCGGGCTGCAAACCGGGACTTGAAGCCGGAGTCGCGTTCGATCCTGAGCGCGGGGTCTTGCCCGGTCGCCCCTTCCGGCTTGCATAGATGCATGCGATGACGAATGCACCGAGCGAAAAAATCTCGGTGATGACCACCAGCAGCGAGCCGAATCCGACCGGCGAACTGGGCCGCGGCAATGCGGACATTTTTCCGGAAGCCAACGTCCGAAGCGTCCCGGGATGATTGAATTCGAGACTCGCCAGCGCGATGCCGATGACGATCACTAGCGAAGCAAACGGCAAGATCTTAAAGAGCGCTTTAGCTTCCTGCGCCAGGTTCTGCGTTAGCCAGTACGCTCGGCTCAGCGGCGAAACGATCAAAATGGCGATAGCGATCGTGAGGAGCCCAGGCAGGGATCTTAGAATCGGAGGCCAGGTAACCGCGATGCCCGTTAGTTCGAAGAACCCGTAGTTCACCAGGCTGATCCACAGCAGAATGGTGATCAATGACATGCCGATGACGTACTGGAGTGCGAACCAGTTTCGCAACGAAAATGCGATGGATTGCAGCACGTCGCTCATGCCGTTCGGTGCGAGATAGTTGCAGTTGTCGCGCAGATACGCGATGGGCGTGATCGCGCTAGCAGGGGCGGGGGCGGACGTCTTCGGGCGGAGCGTATGCGACGCCCTGGCCGCTTTCGCGGCGAATTCGTCTGGCGGTGGCGGTGTTGCCGAGTTGCCGGTGCGCGACGCATCGGGGACGAAAAGGCTGCCGTAGAAGGAACCAATGTAGCTTCCGCCGGACACCGTCGATACATAGCTGAAGTGCTTGAGCACATCGCGATCGGCCAACGCCTGGAGGACGCCTAGCGAAAACACTGCGCTGCGGATCCCGCCGCCTGAGATTGCAAGGCCGGGGACCTGGGTGGCGTTTTCAAGAGGAGGAAGTCCAACTGCTGCGCGATGGCGTCCGGCCTGCACAAACTCGGTGTGTTGAAAGTCGCATGGCAACGTCGAGGACGCGTGGCTGTCCTTGTCGTCTTTCGTCGTCCTGACGGCGAGCGCGGCACGGTTTCGTGACGATGCTCGCTGGAACAGGCTGGAAAAGAGACTCGGCATGACGGATCTTCCCGAAAGACACGCGTGACTCGGAACCCGGTTTATTCGATCGGCGAACGATATGGCATAGCGGTTTTGCGCTGCGACTGCGCGGCGAGCAAACGTTTACGTTTCTATTTCAACGGCTCGACGGTCGCACTGGGAGAGACCGTGGTCTGTACGATGTCACACACATGGCCGTGGGGATGGGCATGGGAGCACGGTTCTGCTTGCGGTGATTGTGGCGCAAGGGCCCCACACTCATCGCAAGCAGAACCGCCCACCCCATATCTAAGCGGGCAGTACAGCCACCGAAGCCTCGGCAGTCAACAACAAAAACGTCAACGTCTCCTGCAGGTACAGGCGCACCACCGTGTCAGTGTGACTAGAATATCCAATGGAAAGGTCCTGCCCGATATGCAGGTCGAAGTCGCCGCCCCGGGTGGAAAGCACGCTGCCGCCATCAATGGCCGGCGCCCAGATGATCTCTCCATTGACGAGCCGCTTGATATGTTCGAGGACAGGGTAGCCCTGGTCGCTCGCGCGGCTCAGCGCGGTGTACGCATCGGCACCCAACAACACCGAGTAAGGACCGTCGACGCCGGCAAGACGCAGTTGCTCGAGCGCGCGGGCGATCACCTCCGGGTAGTCGCTGATGTCGGCGGGCAGCGACAGCGTGGGGTTCGACGTGCCTTGCCGGATGCCGACGATGTTCGCCGCCTGGTAGCCGTCCAGAATCGCCCGGTCTTCCGCATAGGCGAGTCGTTGGGCCGCATCCTTCGCCGGTTGCCAGTCGGAGTCCTCCGAGCCGCGTTCGACATCGTCAATCGCCTCCCGCTGCAGTTCGAAGGGCACGCGCAGTTCGACCAGTGCCTTGACCTCTCGCTGCCGTGCGCTCATGCCTTCCTGAGGCGCTGCGATCGTTGCCTGATGACCGGTGCCGACAGCGGCCAGGTTCGCACCGCCCGGCCCGTTGAGATCGACCACGCGGCGGCCGGCAACGGAGCGCTTGAAGGTCCGCGCGACTTCTTCCTCGATCTGCGACCAGGCAGCGGCGGAGACGGGGGCTAGCTCGCGGTGCAGATTATTCATATTGAGGTGCTCCTTTGAGAGAGCCGATCTTCAGCGATCCGTCGCTGGCGGGCTCGGCGGGCGGTAAGGG
>NZ_JBAUSA010000735.1:0-2617 GCF_049581465.1 Caballeronia sp.
GCCAGAAAGTCTGGATCAACGAGTGTTTGACGCGGGGCATCGCGTTGTACCTCGCGCAGAACGCGGGTCAGTCGTATCAAACCGTGTTCAGTGACGAATCGGACGGACCACTCGATGCCGATCGAAAGCTGCAGTTCATGCGGATGAAGCGTGAAGTGCTGCGGCAGGGCGGGTACGAGCGAGAGTTTTTTATCTCGCAGACACCGGATCTTGTAGCAGAAGCGGACGCAATCATCGACGTTCAGGCGCTAGCCGCTTGAAGTGATGTTCTTTGACACTGTGGGGAGATCTCCTCACAGGGGATCTCCTCGTCCCTGTATCGAGGATTCTCAATGTTCAAATTATTTGCGTTGCTGGGCGTTGTCTGCGCCCTTCTTTTTGCCGGTCGTACGCCGCACGTTGACGCGGCGCCGGCGAGACTGCCAAGAATTCACCTGCTCCAGACATAAAGAGCCCGAGCGCGGCCGTGATGTCGCTTTTGCTCGCGATCCATTTCGCAAAGCCGATTTATTGCTGACTTTTTCTAACGCCCAGTGATCCGACAGGACGCGGGGCGCACGGTTTATCCGTGCCGTTGCGGAGCAACTGCCTCCGGCTGTTCCTGAAGCATTGTTAGCGAGTCTTAGTTAGTCGCTTCAACGCACATATTTTTCAACCCCTGCGGGCAAGTAGCCCGCTCGGGGCTGCTCCGCAAATTTTTCGAGGAGTAGTACGAATGGCGTTTTCACGCACTGACTTTACAGATGCTGTCCTCAATAATCTGACGGAATTGGGGTTGATTCGAGCTGAAGATGTCGAGGAAGACGATCCACAAGCCCAGGCAAATCTCGTGCGCGCGGCTATCAACGGTTTGGTTGTGGAAGCCGCCGGATCGCAAGAAATTGAAGCCCGCCAGTTCTTCAACGAGCTGCTCGCATCTGTCGAAACGCTGGGTAGTGTCGCGGATCTATACGGCACAGGAGCCCTCGTCCATTTGATGTATCTGCAAGGCGCAATCCTAAAAGGCACCTATATCGACCTCGATCTCAAGGAGGTCGCGGCACTCAGTTTCGTGCGCGACCTGCCTTCGGGTGAGCGGTGGTGGAAGTTTGTGTACATCAACGAGAAGTAATTCTCGGCTTGACGCTTTTTTCAGACCCCGCGGCTAAGCGACCCGCCGGGTCGCTCCGCATCTTTCACATGTGGAGTTTCTATGTTCGAAGCAGCAGTGGTCGGTCAATATCCGGCGACTTTTCCCTCTGAGACCTTGGCTCGCGACTACGTCGCGCAGACACCCGTTGACGGCGTTCGTCCCTGGATCCGGCACAACCGGAATCCCATTTTCCACAGTTTCATCGTGATCAGCGGCAGAGATGTCGAATCGCAGGAGTCGCGGTCGTGACGGCGGGTTGTGTGACGCCGCAATGGCTAAAACCGTTCGAGAGTGGCTCCAAGCTGGGATGGGCGCAATGTACTGCGGCCTATGCGGAGTACTACGGTGTCGACGGCTCGGCTGACGATGATCCCGAGATCGAGGAAAGACTCGTTATGCACCGCACACCTATGGTCGGGTATGCAAGCCGAACGGGAACGCGACGCAACTTGGCCGCGCTCGGTAACGCGGAATGGCGTCTGCTTGTTTCGGCGAAGGGAGCACTCAGAACCGAAGGCATGCGGTACGCGCTCGACAACGGCGCATGGACAGCGTTCCAGCAACAACAACCGTTCGACGAACCCGCATTTCTCGTCGCCATTGAACGTCTTGGCGTAGGGGCTGACTGGATCGTTTTGCCCGACATAGTCGAAGGCGGTTTGGCGTCTCTCGACTATTCGTTGAAGTGGAAAGAACGACTTAGGGGCATGCCGTCTCAGCTGCTTATCGCTGTCCAAGACGGAATGCAATTGGAGGATGTCGCAAGCTTCTTGTCGCCCACCGTGGGCATCTTCGTTGGAGGTTCAACGCCGTGGAAAGAGGCTACGGCTGAGGCTTGGGGTTCTCTCGCCCGGCGTCGAAATTGCCATCTACATGTTGGTCGCGTGAATTCGGCTCGCCGGATTCGTATCTGTGCAGCGGCCGGCGCCAATAGCTTTGATGGAACCAGTGCGAGCCGGTTCTCAAAAACGTTGCCTAGGCTCGACAGGGCGACTCGCCAGTCGGACATGTTCGCCGCGGCCGCGGAAACGCTTGAAGATGCGCAGCGGGCTACTGCGAATCGACGATTGTGACTTAAGCCTTTGTTCGTGTACCGCTTTGCAGTTTGTTTAGAAAATCCCCGGGATCACCACGACCTCGGGGATTTTTTTATTGACTACGCCTTCGCGGCGAGCGCGGCATTTTCCGAAGAATTGAGCATTCGCGCGGTCTATGTGGCAAGTTTGCGCTGCGTCCTGGCGAGCGTCCTCGTAACGGGCCTTAGAACACACTTAAGCGGCGCCGCAACACATCCGAGAATCACCAGTTGTAGCTTGGACTTGCGTAGATATTGACATATCTACTACAGTAGCTATACTTGTAGCTACGTTGGTTCGTCGACCGGAGTTCAACATGTCTCGTATAGCAAAGTTATTCACCAGCGGCGGCAGCCAAGCCGTTCGGCTTCCCGCTGAATTTCGTTTTGAGGGGAAAGAGGTCTTTATC
>NZ_JBAUSA010000736.1:0-2646 GCF_049581465.1 Caballeronia sp.
CCGTGTCGCGTGAACGCCGTGTCGCCAGGTGTTGTCGATACGCCATGGTGGGACAGGTTTCCGGCTGACGTCAGAGCGGGCGTTTTCGCTCAACAGGTTGAGACGTTGCCGGTCGGACGCGTAGGCCGCGCGGACGACGTGGCTCACACGGTGCAGTTCCTGATCGAGAACGGTTACATGACGGGAACGGTGATTGAATGTGACGGCGGCATGAGGTTGTTGTGATGCTTTAGTGCATATCGTAGTGCTTAGGATTTGCATGGCCGCTCGGCGCCGAGGTCCGCTGTCTCATTGTGTTTGCCTGAGATTCGATTGTCCGCGAAAACTCTTTTCTGGAAGGCGCGGACGTCGACGCCGCCATCGGGGTCCATGTAAGTGGATGCGGGAATTATGACCGGAAAGGCTCCGTCACGGCCCTACTTGACTCGGATTTTAGGCGGCCATACCGTAGTTGAGGCGAACTGACCGCTCGCCGCATGAGTTGCGCGAAGTACGCCCTGCCAACGACTCGATTTGGTGAAGGCGTTATTCGTCTAAATCATAAACTTATTAATAACGATCTGTTTGGTTTTGGACTCCGATGCATACAGACTTAAGCGACGACCTTGAAGCCGTTGTCGCACCGATGTGAAGGAGCCGATCGTGCAAATGAACCAGTCGCATCCGAACGATGCTGACGTCGATCGCGAGGGTCCGGTCGGGCGTGCGGTCGGTGGAAGTCCGCGCGCGAAGCTGAGTGGCTATGGGGCAGGCGAGCGAATCTACCGCGTGTTGATAGGTGCCATTTGCGCCTGGGCCGTGTTTGAAATTCCTCTTGAACTGGATCCGTTGGCGGACGCATCGCAGGTCGCGGCGACCATTATTGCGAAGCTGATCTGGATTATTGCAGGTACCGGTGCGATCTTCGATGCGAAGGGCGCCCGATTGGCGTTTGCATTTCTCTCGGGCGTCAGCATTGTCGCGATCACGCCTTCGCTTCCGTTTGAATTTCGTGTTTCGACAATTTTCTTTGTTGTGTCGTTGGTTGAGATCGTGATGAAGGCCCTATCTTTAATGCTTTTTATTCGGCAGAGGCTCGCCGGTCGGGAGCGCGGGTAGAAGACGGGATGGGGGTGTGAACGCCTCCCACATTTCCATCGCGTGAATATTTTGTGTCAAACCACGCGAAAGTTCCCCGGGACGGCGGCCCTCTCAAGTCATATATTCATCTAGACGTCTTCCGACCGTCACTGCAACGTCATGTTGCGTTCTTAGAATCCCCCAAACATTTCAGCACGCTTGAAATGTCCATTCGAGGATTCTATGGACGCAATTCACATCGAACGTTTGTGCAAGACGTTCAGCAACGGCCGCAAAGCGTTGGATTCAATTGACTTGCGTGTCGGGGAAGGAGAGATGGTCGCGCTGATCGGCGCGTCAGGCTCGGGAAAATCGACGCTGTTGCGCCACATCGCAGGCTTTGTCGCGTCGGACCTCTCGCCGTCGCATGTCACGCTGCTCGGCCGCCCCATTCAGCAAAATGGAAAAATCGCACGCGAGGTGCGGCGCATCCGTCGTGATGTCGCGTTCGTATTCCAGCAATTCAATCTTGTCGGCCGTCTCACCGTGCGCACCAACGTGCTGATCGGCGCGCTGACTAGGGTATCGATCTGGCGTCGCGTGTTCTGCCGCTTTCCGCGTGAAGAGCATGCGCTTGCGATGCAATCGCTGAACGCGATGGGTATCGGCGAGCACATCAACGAGCGCGCCAGCACGCTCTCCGGCGGGCAACAGCAACGCGCGGCGCTCGCGCGTGCACTGGTGCAACGGGCACGCATTGTTTTGGCCGACGAACCCATTGCATCGCTTGACCCGGAGTCGTCGAGACGCGTGATGGAATTGCTCCAGTCGCTCAATGAAGAACACGGCCTGACGGTTGTCGTGTCGCTCCATCAGATCGACGTCGCAATGAAGTATTGCGCACGGACGGTCGCGTTACGCGACGGCTGCGTGGTCTACGACGGTCCATCGTCCAACCTGACCGCCTCCGTCCTACGCGAACTATACGGCACGGCCGCGAGCGAACTCCTTGCTGATACCGATCCCGCTGCGGCCACCGCACGGCCCGAAGACGCCGCATGGGACGCCGCCCGTCGAACAGCCAGGACAGCACTGCTGCCAACCGACTCGTCCGCACGATCGGCGGCGTTCGCTTCGACGGCATCCTCCTGAGTCTGCGTCCACCGCTCAACCCTACACACTCCACCGGATTCAATCGATGAAATTTAACCGCCTTCTTCTCGCCGGCGCGGCCTTGGCCGCCTGTTTCGCCACGCAACTGGCGCACGCGGAGACGCTCAATTTTGGCATTGTTTCGACCGACTCGTCGTCGGCGCTCAAGCAACTCTGGCAGCCGCTGATCGACGATCTCAACAAGCAGACCGGGCTTGATGTAAAGGCGTCGTTCGCCACCGATTACTCGGGAATTATTGAGGGGATGCGCTTCAACAAGGTGCAAATTGGCTTCTTCGGCAACGCCTCGGCGATCGAAGCCATCGACCGTGGCAACGGCGAGGTGTTTGCCCAGGTGAAATACAAAAGCGGCCTGCCCGGCTATTACTCGTTGCTTATTACGAACGTGAACAGCAAGTGGAAGACCGTCGATCA
>NZ_JBAUSA010000737.1:0-33886 GCF_049581465.1 Caballeronia sp.
CCTTTACAGCAGTAAGGCCGACGGCCAAGCCGTCGACGAGTCAAGGATCTGTTATTTGTGGTCGGGGGCTCGGACTTGGAACATCTCAGCAGCGAAGCGCTGAGCAGTCAGCAGATGCTCATTAAAGCCTTGCTCGGGCTTGCGTCCCCTCCAGAAAAACTCCAGAGAACCTTCGCGCGCACGCCACGAGAGAGGCTTCTCGGAGGTATCCTTCGGCTTTCCTGTGACCTGCATGTTGACGATGTTGTCAGGCAGATGTTTAGGAAGAGTAACTCGCTCGATTGTCCCCTCGGCTGCTTTTAGAAAGGCAACAGCGCTCAAACCACGAGCATCGAGCGTCTTGGGCATGGACACCGAGCGACCCAAATAGGATGCAACATGTAATTGGTAGGGGTTGACGCCATAACTGCGCTCCACCAGATCCATAATCGCGTCCCCCCCAGTACGCGCGCCGACCTCAATAATGCAGACCTCGCCGTTGGGCTTGATGCGAGCTTCGAAGTGGGCCATACCATACTGGATCCCCAACGCGGCGCATGCGCGCTCCGCGATGTCAATCAATTGCGCGTTATTTGTGTGCACCGACGGTACCGAGTGTCCAACTTCGACGAAGTAAGGCTCCGGGCCGAGGTGCTTGTCCGTCACGGCGACAACGCGGTGCAAGTCACCTTGATTGATAACCTCGACACTGACTTCTTGTTGGGCCGGGATATATTCCTCCACAAGAAACACGTCCTCCGGCGTCCGATAAGCCCCACCCAACGCTTTGACGTCCGCAATACATTGCTGGAAAGCCGCATCCAACGCAGTGGCTTCAGTAACCTTGATCACTCCCACGCTCCCCGCTAACTCACGAGGCTTGATTACTACAGGCAGCCCAATGTCCGCCACCAACCGATGCAGTTCCTCCAAACTCGCAAACGCGCCGTAGCGAGGAATCGGTAATCCGGCTTTCGCCAGTACTTCCTTCATCAAGAGCTTGTCGCGGCACTGGTTGACCGTCTGAGCCGAGTTATGCCGAATACCGTAGTGTGCCGATACTTCCAACGCACTGCGAACGGTGAAATCGTTCATCGGAATGACGGCCGCCGGGGTCGCTCCGTGCTCGCGTTCATACGCTTGCACCGCAGACAGCACACCCGCGGGATCGGAAACGTCAGCGCTGATATATCCATCGAAGAATTTGATGATGTTGGAGGTCCTTGATTTGACCAATGTCAGGATTGGCATGCCGTCGGCCGCACGAAGCGCCCCAGCAAGCACACGTTCACGCAGAGGAAACTCTCCGCCAAGGATGAGAATGTAATGTTGTTGACTGGCTTGCATAGCATGTACCACCTAAGTGCCCGGCGACTGGATGCCGCCGGATGTTGATTTCGCGCTGTTTGTTAAAGCGTGACCATCCTTCCAACTCACGCGAAAACCATGGCCTGTGGCGTAGTCCGATCTCGGATGTTCCACAAACTTGTGCGAATGTTTGCGCGCAATAGCCAGCGATCCTTTCCGTTATAGTCAGCGGAGAACTCGGTCCGGGCATGGACTCCTTTGCGGTTGTTGATGAGAAGCGCCTGACCGGGCCGCAATTGCACTGCGAATTGTTCCCCGACCTCTTGGCACACGTCCAACAATTGGTGTAGTGCTTTTTCGGCCTCCGCATCCAGCGCCTCGACGCCATTGGCCGCAATATAGATCTCCGGCAGATCGGCCGGACCACTCAAGATCGGCACTGGCTGAGACCAGATTTTTTCGGTACTGGTAGCTTGCCGAATCAACAGCGTGTAGTTGCTTGGAGCAGCCATGCGAAAGCGCGACTGCCGAAGCACCCGACGGATGTCTTCGTCAAGCCGCTCTGTCACTCCGCGCGCATCTGCGAACATCGTCTTGGCTTCACCGGCAGCATCGGCCCGAAGACAAAGTAAGAGCAGAAAATCGGGGTTGTGGGAATTGAAAATTCCGGAGGCGTCATACATTGAATCATTGTGATAGCTGAGGAAAACGCGCGAACCGCGGTTCGATTGCGTATATTCCCCGCCAGGCATAGGTACGATGTGGTGAATCAGGCTACCGTCCTTCTCAGACAAGTACCCTACTGGCGTCCCGATGAGTTGAGCGAGACCAAGCAACGTTTTTTCCGAAAGAGCGGCAATGGAGCCACGCTGGTCGCCAGCGTCAATGGGTGTTTTCGGCAGAATCGCGTCGATCGGGAGGCCTTCGAGCAGCATGATGCCCGGGCTGGCCGGATCTCGGCCGAAATGAAAAACTTGGAGCAAGATGTCGTCAGGCAAACAGGCAAACGCCTTATGCAAGCCCACGAATCCCGCCTGGTGATTCTGTTGCAGCGTGACCTCGGCCAAGCGACGGGCTAGCTCTGCACACATAGGAACTGGGATGGAAAGTATTTTCACAAAGGACTCCTTTTAAGTCATCTCACGCGATTTGTGGCAATGGAACTGAAATGGCGCCCACATCCTCTTGGACCTGCGTGCGGCAAAACCACATAATGTCCGCCTCTAGCTTGTTGAACACGTCATCGTCGGCGACATGTCCTAGTTGCTGCTGATGACGGCGGCGAAGATGCTGTGGAATGTTGAGACGACCGAAATCAAAGATGCGGATCGCTCCGTCCGAGGCCCTCATCGGCATGACCTGCGCCTTGGCATATCGACTGGCGCTGAACGGCACATCCAGACGGCCACTGTCAAACGCGGAGCAGATCGAATGTAATAAATCCGTAGCATCCAAAACGGGAGCCAGCAGTGCCTCGACCTCCTCCAACAGCCATTTAAGCTCGGTTTCTACGTGCTCATCTCCGATCTGAATGAGGTCCAGGATCCAGCTATTGGCCGCCTTACTCAACAGGATCCCGCTGACGTTCGCTTCCCGTGTGGGGACGCCGAATGATTCCTGGAAAGTCTTATTGATAGTCTTCAGTGCCCCACCGGCTTTCGCGACCATCGCGCCGCGCAAAATGAGCGCATCGGCATCCTCGCGAGGCATAGGAAACGGGCCCATGAACTGATGCAATACGGGATAGACTTGCTCGACCACTTCTGGCAGATACCGACGCGCCAAAAGCGGAATTGCACGCAGCATGGCAATATCCTGCACGGTGTGCCCCGTCTGGCATACGGCAATAGAAAAGCATCGCACTCCGCTCTGATGGGCTAACAAAGCTTCAAGAAATGCCATCACCAATTGAATGGCCGGCGGCATTAGAACGGCGGTGAGCGTGCCAAAGAACTCCCGGTCTACGATGATGCCGCTGCGAGCCAGTTCCCCGCAGCGGAGATCGACTTCTTGCCACCAACTCAACGAGTCCCGCAAAGGAACGTCTTTGCAATAAGGTATGTTGTAGCCAATTCCCCCGCCCTCGAACGCGCTAAACCCAGATGCAATAGCCACTTCGAACAAAAAGCGTGGGTCCGGTGACCCATGTCGTATCTGAACAGGCGCCATAACTGCCTCGTTTAACTCGCGTCCAGCCCTCCATCCATGAGCGGGAAGCGGGTAACCGTTGAGCTGTTTCGGATCCTCCCTCGCTAGTCGCGCCGCAACCTCAAAACGCTTCAACCGGGTGTGCGCATCAATAGTCACTGTGGCGATATCCGGGGCTGCCTGTTCCTCTAGTTCGCGGAGCAATAAGCGCATTGCGTTATGGTCGCCTACTCCGCAGCGAGGCTGCACCAACATTCGCCCGTGTTTCCGTGCAGCGTTCAGTCGATCGAAAACTCGATCCTTCGGAAGATCTTGTAAGTAGCCAATTGCCTCCTGCTGGTTCGGCACTTCGAGGTCAAGGCTATCCGCGTAAAATCGATGCTGCTTAAACATGACGAGCTGCCTCGCCGCGCTGGAATGTGGCTAAGTTAAGACTCAGCATCTCGGTATCATGAGACTGGCGAGGCGGCGTACATGGCACGATTGGCCCCGTTTGTATGCAGTACTCCTGATGTAATCGAACCGAAAATTCTCGCAGTTGTGCTGGTGAGACCAGGCTATGCAGTAGCTCTCCGGTTTCGGTAAGCACGCTGATCATCTGTGTATCCATCGGCTCCACGCGGACGTGGTGTTGCTTGAAAAAAGCTGTGGCGTCGAAGAAACCGCAAGGAATGGCCAACCAACTGCGCCCCTCCGACTCAGATTGGCGAATATAGGCAATATCGCCGTTTTCTAGCGCTTTCGCAGCTTGGTCCAACTGCGTCAGGCTGCCGGAAAATACTTGAGACCGTGCGTCGGGAATCACCGCGGCTGTTGCTGGCGCCTGGTCGCTCAGGATGGTACCGATGCCGAAATCGTCGCGATTGGAGCGGCAAATGAGACGAACGCCGTGCTGCTGTGCATACGCAACACCGCGGTGGTGCAGCACCTTCGCGCCACTCGAAGACATCTTGACGGCCTGAGAGTAGGAGAGGTGGGGAAGGAGGTAGGCCTGCTGAACCACATTTGGATCGCAGCTGTAAACACCCGGTACATCGGAGAAAATCTCTAGCTCCCCGCATCCAAAGGCCGCAGCCAGGGCGATGGCTGATAAGTCCGAACTATTTTTGCCAAGCCACGTCGTCTCTCCAGTCTCGTGCGCAGCAGCCTGGCCCCCCGGAATAAGCACGATCTGGTGCTCGACAAGTTCGCGCCTGAGCGGCTCTGTGTCGACCGATTGCAGCCGTGCGCGGGTGTAATTGCGGTCAGTCATCAGCCCGATCTGGTTCCCAAGAGCCACGTTCGCCCGGATACCGAGAGCCTGTAATGCCGCCGCCACAAGGACTGCACCGAGGCTGTCCGCTAGCGGCAGACCTGCATCAAGCAGACGGTCCGACGGGGTCGGATTGAACGACAAAAGGGTGTCTCGGTACTGCTCGGTCAGCCCCGATGGCGCACTCACCACACATACAATTCGGGCCGCCGGTCCCCTTTCGTCCAGTTGGCGACCCAGCCATTGGCAAACGGACGAAACGTCGGACCGTGTTGCAAACGAAGAACCACCAAACTTCATGACGCTTAGCTTTTCATAGCCGTTCATTTGTAGCCTCGTCTAGGGGTTCAAGCCAGAATTGGCGATCCGCTGTTATGCAAATCGAAATGGCGCTCGGCAAGCAAGGTTTCGGCGATCTGAACGGCATTCAGCGCAGCGCCAACACGGATGTTGTCGGAGACGACCCAGAACCAGAATGCCGTAGGGTCTTCGGGATCTTGGCGGATACGGCCCACATGAACGAGGTCCGAAGATCCGATCAGGCGGGGAGATGGGAAGTCAGCGGCATCATGACCTTCGTACACCTGAATCTCGGGCGCGGCGCGCCACAGGACCTTCAGAGCCATAGATTCGATTGGGCGTTCGCATCGCACGTATACGGCCGCACTGTGGCAATTGCGAACCGGTACCCGTACGCAGGTGGCACTGACATGGAGATTGGGTGCCGACAGGATCTTGCGAGACTCCTGTCCCATCTTTCGCTCTTCGAGGGTGAAACCGTCATCCTCCAGTACATCGATACTGGGTACGACGTTGTAGCCGAGAGGCACCACGAAACGTTCGTGGTAAGGCGCGACGCAACTGTTTTCCAGCGCCTCACGAGCTGAGATGTCCAGCTCTGCGAGGCCTGTCAACCCCGCGCCCGAAGCTGCCTGGTAGGTACAAGCTATCACGGACGCGATCGGATTGACCTGTTGTACGGGTGCGAGCAACCGTACAACAGGAATGGTCGAGCAATTGGGATTAGAAATGATATTGGTCCGTGGCCGCTGTCGCAACTCTTGCGGGTTGACCTGAGGCACCAATAAGGGAGTTGCTGCATCCATACGGAACGCATTGGTGTTGTCGATTACTAGTACACCGGATGCAGCGGCCCGACGCGCGTGAATGTGACTAACTGAAGAGCCAGCAGAGAAAAACGCCATGTCCACAGTTGCGAAGTCGAACTGATCTAGATTTTGAACAAGAAGCGTTTGGCCGCGGAACGAAATTTGGCGTCCGGATGAGCGAGACGACGCGAGAACAGCCACCAATTCGGCATCGAGGCCCCTTTCTTCCATGAGGCGCAACAACTCACGACCAACCGCACCGGTTGCACCTACGACTGCTACTTTTATTTTTTGCCTCTTCATTTTCTAAGCTTCCTCTAAGAGAAAAGCGGATCGATGCGAGATATCGTTGATGGACATGGTCTGCGATTGAATACTCAACCTGCCAATTGCGTCCACGATTTGGCGCGGATCCTGCAGAATTTGATCAACCCCGAGCGCATGCAGCTTAACGATGGCCTCGTCGTTCTTGATTGCACCTACAGAGAGGTTTCCGCCGACAATGATCGGTACCGAAACGTTGTAGCGGTGTCGCAACTCAGCCAAATCCGCCAGATCTTCTAGCGCGTGTCCGTTGAGGCTACCTATCAGCACAGCGACCAACCGTTCCGCCTTGCTGGCCACTTGCATGAACTCTTCGGTTGGGGTGCACGCGCCAAGATTGATTACATCAAAGCGCTGTCGCCGGAGATACATGGCGATTAAGTGATTGCCGACGACATGAGCATCGCTTGCAGCTACGCCCAGCACAATCGTCCCGCGGTTTGCGATGAGATGCTTAATGGATGAATCCTGCATGGAACTCTCCGACAGATGACCGCAACAAGGGATGTCTCCCAAGACGCATTACTGAAACGATGGCGAAATCAGTAGACCACCCTGTGACCACAAGGCATTACGTCCACGAGGCAGTTGCAATGACGAATTTCGTCCCAGATTTCTGTCGAAAATCTCGCCGTAGTTGCCCACTTGCTGGAGGATCAGTAGAGGGAAGCTGTCCCGAAGGCCAAGGCGATCCAGCTTGCCCTGCGCCGGATGCAAGAAATCTTGCACGTGCTCTATCGATGCGTTATCGGGACGTTGGCAGTTGGTGCCGTCGAGGCCCAGTTCCTCGGCCTCGATCAGTACGCGCATTATCCAGGTGACTGCGCGTATCCAACTGCTGTCCTCCGCGGAAACGACGGGTCCCATCGCTTCCTTGGAAATTGGTTCCTCCAAAATCAGATGCGCGGCAGGATCAGCAAGACGAAGTCGTTCACCGGTTAATGGAATCAAGTCCAAAGCGTATATATTGCATTCCTTGTCGTTGTAGGCTTGCAATGCTTGCTGAGGAGTTTCGTAGTCGCGCAACTGGTAGTCCAGTCCACACGCATTAAAATAGCGCTTCAGATTCGCCGCTGTGGTTGCGCCCTTTTGAGTGGCGACGATTCGTGTCTGCAATCCATCCACGCCCAATGATCGCCATTGGGCAGTGAGTTCGTCCTTACGCACCATTAACGCCTCCCCATCAAACAGCATGGTTTGGGGGAATATCACATCGTGTTCCGCCTCGCGGCCCAGGGTCGCGCTTGAATTGAAGGTACCGATGTCGACCAACCCGGAAGCCACGGCATGGCAACGCTCGTGCGGGGCAACCGAAGTAAACTTGACAGCACTAGCATCGCCAAGGACAGCAGCAGCCACTACGCGAGCAAGATCAACATCGAAACCTTGCCAATCGCCATTCGATGAGGCGCGAAATGACAGACCAAAGATGCCTTTGCTGACACCCGCGAGCAGGTGACCTCGCTCGCGGATACGCCTTATGGTGCTACATTGTTGGTTGGACATCGTCACCTCTGCCTTTTGCATGGCGCTACTGTGCCAAATGCTCTCGATGTCGCGCCACTCATATTTTCTAGTTGTGCTTAAGAAATTCTTAACTACCATTGAAACTGGCAATCCGTTGCGTAGAGGCCGGTGTCGAACAACGTTCGACCGTATTCTTCGGCTAGCCGATGAGGACCGTCCCAGGAGAACGGTCTTATAAGGACGGCGCAGAGCCGCAACGCTGTACCGTCCTTCGACGCTCGCTTGTTGAACACACGCTTCGTCCCATTCGCGGCCCCGCGTACAATATCGCCTTCGATCTCCCCTAAAAGCACCGCCCCATGGCCACTACTTTCCTTTTCGACTGGTTTGCCCCCTGCCCGCGCGGCCTCGAGGCGCCGCTTGCGGCGGAACTCGCCGAAATTGGAGCGAAGCACATAGAGGGCTCCCAATTTAGGACGGGCAAGGAAGTGCCAGGCGGCGTGCATTTCCGCGGCAGCTGGGCAGCCGGCATGGCCGCGAACCTGCATTCGCGCATCGCGAGCCGCGTACTGTTGAAAATGGCGCAAGGGCCGTATCGAAGCGAACACGATATCTACGAACTCGCCTATCAGCAGCAATGGGAAAAGTGGTTCTCGCCGAACGAAACCATTCGCGTCGACATCACCGCGATCAAATCGCCGCTGCGCAGTCTCGAATTTGCGACCTTGCGCGTGAAAGACGCCGTGTGCGATCGCTTGCGTGAACTGACCGGCACCCGGCCGAGCGTGGACACCGCTCAACCCGATGTCCGCGTCTTCGCCTTCCTGACGTTGAACGAATGCACGCTGTATCTCGACACCTCCGGCGACCCGCTCTTCAAGCGCGGCTGGCGACTCGACAAAGGCGCGGCCCCGCTGCGTGAAAATCTCGCTGCAGGCATCTTGCGCCTGACCGGCTGGACCCCCGGCATTCCCCTTTTCGACCCCATGTGCGGCAGCGGCACGTTCCTCGCCGAAGCAGCACAAATGGCGCTGAACATCGCGCCGGGCGTGGACCGCCATTTTGGCTTCGAGAACCTGAAGCAATTCGATGTGAACGCGTGGCAAAAGCTGAAAGGCGCAGCCGTCGAGGCCAAGCACGCCGCCGGCTCATCGCGTGAAGACATCCAGATTTACGGCAGCGATATTTCCGGCGACATGCTCGACAAGGCGTACTCGAATCTGGAACGCGCGGGCTTGCCGGAATTGTCGTTGAAACAGGTCGACGCACGCCACATGACGCCGCCCTCCGAAACCCCCGGCATCATCGTCGCGAATCCGCCGTATGGCGAGCGTATCGAAGTGCGGGGACGCGGTCCGCGCGGCGAAATTCGCGAGCCGGTCCGGCGTGGCCGCGACGAAGACGAGGAGGCGTTCCTGCGCGCACAGCCGGATCCCGCAGACCAGGAATTTTTCATCTCGTTCGGCAATGCGCTGAAGCAGCGTTTCCCGGGCTGGCGCGCGTATGTGCTGACATCGGACCGGAAGCTGCCGGGCATGCTGCGCCTGCGAGAATCGACGAAAACGCCGCTGTTCAATGGCGCGCTCGAATGCCGCCTGTTCCGCTTCGATCTGATCGCGGGCAGCGTTCGAAACCGTCCGGCGGCCAGTGGGCCTGCCGACGTACCAACGGACACGCCCTCGCCCGAATCGGACGAGTGAGCGACAAGCGAGCCCGGCGCTACAATCGCGGCATGAACTCATCGACTGAATCTCACTCACTTGGCGTCGACGTGTATCGCCGCCGCCGCGAGCGCGTACTCGCCGCGTTGCGGCAAACAGGCGGCGGATTGGCCGTCATCGCGACCGCGCCCGAAGTCATGCGCAACCGCGACGCCGACTACCCGTTCCGCCACGACAGCTACTTCTATTACCTGACGGGTTTTACCGAGCCCGAAGCCGTCCTCGTGCTCGATGCCAGCGCCGACACGGAAGCAGGCGACCCCGCATCCATCCTTTTTTGCCGCGAAAAGAACGTGGAGCGCGAAACCTGGGAAGGCTTTCGGTACGGCCCTGAAGCCGCGCGTTACGCGTTCGGCTTCGACGCTGCGTTTCCCATCGATCAACTCGATACCGAAATGCCGCGCCTTCTCGCCGATATGCCCGCGATCCACTACGCGCTCGGCAGTTCCGCCGAGCTTGACGCGCAAGTTCGCGGCTGGCTCAAGGCGGTTCGGGCACAGAGCCGGATTGGTGTAAAGGCGCCGTCGAAAGCGAGCGACTTGCTGCCGATACTCGACGAAATGCGCCTCGTCAAAGACGACCACGAACTCGCCATCATGCGGCGCGCCGCTTCGATTTCCGCCGAAGCGCACCGCCGGGCAATGCAAACCTGCCGCCCGGGCATGCATGAATACGAGATCGAAGCCGAGTTGCTCTACACGTTCCGCCGACGCGGCGCGCAAGCGCCCGCGTACGGCGGAATCGTCGCGGCCGGGGCGAACGCCTGCGTGCTTCATTACCCGGCCGGCAACGCGATCGCGTGCGAGGGCGACCTGATCCTGATCGACGCGGCGTGCGAGCTCGATGGCTACGCGTCCGACATCACGCGAACCTTCCCTGCAACCGGCCGGTTCACATCGGCGCAACGCGAAATCTACGACATCGTGCTGGCCGCGCAATACGCCGCCATCGACGCCACGCGTGCCGGCGTCAGTTTCGACGCGCCGCATGAGGCGGCCGTGCGGGTGTTGGCGCAAGGCTTGCTCGACACGGGTATCGTCGATAAAAACAAGTTCGCCACAGTCGACGACGTGATCGCCGAGCGCGCCTACCAGCGTTTCTACATGCACCGCACGAGTCATTGGCTAGGCATGGACGTGCACGATGCAGGCGACTATCGCGATGCCCACGCACCGCTCGACGACCACGGCGCGCGTGCCTGGCGCAAGTTGGTGGCGGGCATGACGCTTACCATCGAACCGGGTTTGTACATACGGGCCGCCGAAGACGTGCCCGAACGCTACGCGAACATCGGCATCCGGATCGAGGACGACGCCATCGTGACGGCTGCGGGTTGCGAGTTGATCACGCGGGAAGTGCCCGTCGATCCCGACGAAATCGAAGCCCTGATGCGCGATGCGCGAACGCCCAATGCAAGCTGAAACTAGTAGCGTGGATATTTTCTCCGACGCGCCGCCGCCCGCCGATTACCACTTCGACATAGTAATCGTCGGCGCGGGCCCGGTCGGTCTGGCGCTTGCCGGCTGGCTGGCAAAGCGCAGCGCGACGTCGCGATTGTCCGTCGCGCTGATCGATGCACGCGCGCCCGGTGCGGCATCGGCCGATCCGCGTTCGATCGCCGTCTCGCACGCAAGCCGCGCGATGCTCGAATCGCTCGCCTTTCCCACCGATGCCACACCGATCAAGCGCATCCACGTTTCGCAGCGCGGCCATTTCGGCCGTACGCTGATCGATCACGACGAACACGGCGTGCCCGCGCTCGGCTATGTGGTGCGCTACGGCTCGCTTGTCACGGCGCTGACGAAAGCCGTGCACGAAACCAGCGTCCACTGGTTCACGGAAACGACAGCATCGACCCCCCTCCATGATCACGACGGCGTCTCGCTCTCTATTCATTCGGCGGAAGGTGATCATACGATTCACACGCGCATCCTGGTTAATGCCGAAGGCGGCCTGTACAAGGAAACCGACACGTCGACCGAGGTCAAGAACACGCGCGATTACGGCCAGACGGCAATCGTCGGCACCGTGAGCATGTCGTCGCCCCAACCGGGCGTTGCGTGGGAACGATTCACGCCCGAGGGCCCGATTGCGTTGCTGCCTTGCGGGGGCGTACGCCAGGCAGACTACTCGCTCGTCTGGTGTTGCACGCCGGACGAGGCGGCACGCCGCTCGCAACTCGCCGACGACGCCTTTCTAGCCGAACTCGGCGTCGCATTTGGCGAGCGCATGGGCCGTTTCACCCGGATTGCGGGCCGCGCGACTTTCCCGCTCGGCCTCAACGCGCTGAATGCGCTGGTCGACCGGCGCACGGTTGCAATCGGCAATGCGGCGCAGACATTGCATCCGGTCGCCGGGCAAGGGCTCAACCTGGGTCTGCGCGATGCCCACGCGCTGTGCGACGCGTTATCGACGAATGGACCGACGACTGTTGCGCTCAGTCTCTTCGCTCAACGACGCGCACTGGACCGGCGCATGACCATCGGCGCCACCGATACACTCGCGCGCCTTTTCACCATCGACTCCGCCCCGCTCGCCGCGCTGCGCGGTCTCGCCCTGAGCGCGCTCGAATTCGTGCCGCCGCTCAAGACCGTGGTGGCGCGGCAGATGATGTTCGGCCAGCGGCGCTAAGCGCTTCCGGGCGATGGCGGCCTGTCCTCCGTCCGATCCTCCGTCGCCCGATTCATCTGCCTAAAGTACTACCTGAAGTTCTGCCTGAGGCCGCTCACCGGGTCTATGGCGTTGCCGATTTTCATAGAAGATTTAACGACTTGCGCGGCGAACGGACTCAATCGACGTGCCGGGTTCGCTGTAAAATGCTCGTTTCCTCCAACGCATTTGCGTCCCTTTTCCTGTGGACGCCGCGAGCTTCATGCCCATTTCCACGCCGTCCATCGGCTCCCACCTGTTGCGCAACAACCTTTTCGTCGCCCCGATGGCCGGCGTGACCGACCGACCGTTCAGGCAGCTATGCAAGCGGTTGGGCGCGGGCTACGCGGTGTCGGAGATGGTGGCGTCGAACGCCCAGTTGTGGAAAAGCGAAAAAACGCTGCGTCGCGCAAACCATACGGGCGAAGTCGAGCCTATTTCGGTCCAGATTGCCGGTGCAGACCCGCAAATGCTCGCCGATGCCGCCAGGCACAACGTCGCGAACGGAGCGCAGATCATCGACATCAACATGGGCTGTCCCGCCAAGAAGGTCTGCAATGTCGCCGCAGGTTCAGCGTTGTTGCAAAACGAAACCCTGGTTGCGCAGATCGTGCAGGCGGTGGTGAATGCGGTCGGCACGGGCCCTGACGCCGTGCCTGTCACGCTCAAGATCCGCACGGGCTGGAATCGCGAGAACAAGAACGCGCTGAATATTGCGCGGATCGCCGAGGACGCGGGTATCGCCATGCTGACCGTGCATGGCCGCACCCGCGCCGACCTCTATAAAGGCGATGCGGAGTACGAGACCATCGCGGCCGTCAAGCGCGCCGTGCGCATCCCCGTGGTTGCGAACGGCGACATTGCAACGCCCGATAAAGCGCGCCATGTGCTCGACGTGACCGGTGCCGACGCAATCATGATCGGCCGGGCGGCGCAGGGACGCCCGTGGCTGTTTCGCGAGATCGAGCACTTTCTCGTGACAGGTGATCGTTTGCCTGCGCCACGTATCGACGAGATTCAGCAATTGATGAACGAACATCTCGAAGATCACTATGATTTCTATGGCGAATTCACCGGGGTTCGCACAGCGCGCAAACACATCGGCTGGTACACTCGCGGCCTTTCCGGCGCCAATACGTTCAGACATCGGATGAATACGCTGGATTCCACACGCGAACAATTGCTCGCCGTGAACGAATTCTTCGACGCACAAAAGGCGTTGTCCGACCGTCTCGTCTATGTCGAAGATCTCGACGCAAACGGCGATGCACAGGACGCGGCGGCAGAAGAATCGTGCGACGGGCAGAACCAAACAGACCGACTAGCCGCATGAGCAGAAACAACATAGAACAATGCGTCCGCCAGAGCCTGGACAACTATTTTCAGGACCTGGACGGGTCCAAGCCGCATGACGTCTACGAAATGGTGATTTCGTGCGTCGAAAAGCCCATGCTCGAAGTGGTTCTCGAGCAAGCCGGCGGCAATCAGTCGCTCGCGGCCGAATTTCTCGGCATCAACCGCAATACGTTGCGCAAAAAGCTTCAAGAGCACGGACTTATCTGAAATAACGGACCGCCGCGGCGAACGGCGGCCGATACGTATCATTAGTAGGTTCCCTCTACTCCCCAACAGGCTTCGGCCGTCTTCATCATGATCAAGCAAGCGCTCCTTTCCGTTTCCGACAAGTCAGGCATTGTTGAATTTGCGAAATCGCTGTCGGAGCTAGGCGTGCGCCTCCTCTCGACCGGCGGTACTGCAAAGCTGCTCGCCGATGCTGGCCTGCCCGTCACCGAAGTCGCCGATTACACCGGCTTCCCCGAGATGCTCGACGGCCGCGTGAAAACGCTGCATCCCAAAGTTCACGGCGGCATTCTGGCGCGCCGCGACCTGCCGGAACACATGGCCGCGCTTGACCAACACGACATTCCGACCATCGACTTGCTGGTGGTGAACCTGTATCCGTTCGTGGAAACGGTGTCGAAGGAAGAATGCTCGCTGGAAGATGCGATCGAGAATATTGATATCGGCGGCCCGACCATGCTGCGTTCGGCCGCGAAGAATCATCGCGATGTGACGGTGATCATCGATCCGGCCGATTACGCGACGGTTCTCGACGAAATGCGTTCGAGCGGTAACGAGGTCAGCTACGCGACCAACTTCAAGCTCGCGACCAAGGTGTTCGCCCATACCGCGCAATATGACGGCGCGATCACGAACTATCTGACAAGTCTCACCGACGAGTTGCAGCACAAGACCCGCAATACGTATCCGTCCACGTTCAATCTTGCGTTCACCAAGGTTCAGGATCTGCGATACGGCGAAAACCCGCATCAAAGCGCGGCGTTTTATCGTGATTTGACAACGCCAGCCGGATCGCTTGCCAATTACACGCAATTGCAGGGCAAGGAACTGTCGTACAACAACATTGCGGATTCCGACGCTGCATGGGAATGCGTGAAGACTTTCGACGTGCCGGCCTGCGTGATCGTCAAGCACGCGAATCCGTGCGGCGTGGCGATCGGCGCGAACGCTCACGAAGCCTATTCGAAGGCGTTCAAGACCGACCCGACGTCGGCGTTCGGCGGCATCATTGCGTTCAATCGCGAAGTCGATGAAGCCACGGCGCAGGAAGTGGCCAAGCAGTTCGTGGAAGTGCTGATGGCTCCCTCGTTCAGCGCCGCGGCGAAACAAGTTTTCGCCGCGAAGCAGAACGTGCGCCTGTTGCAACTGGATCTCGGCGGCGGCCACAACGCTTTTGACCTGAAGCGCGTGGGCGGAGGTTTGCTGGTTCAATCGCTGGATTCGAAGAACGTTCAGCCGCACGAATTGCACGTGGTCACGAAGCGCTACCCGACGCCTAAGGAAATGGACGACCTGCTGTTTGCCTGGCGAGTCGCGAAGTATGTGAAGTCGAACGCAATCGTGTTCTGCGGCGGCGGTATGACGCTGGGTGTGGGCGCGGGCCAGATGAGCCGCGTGGATTCGGCGCGGATTGCGAGTATCAAGGCGCAGAACGCGGGGTTGTCGCTGGCCGGATCGGCGGTGGCATCGGACGCGTTTTTCCCGTTTCGCGATGGCCTCGACGTGGTCGTGAACGCGGGCGCGACCTGCGTGATCCAGCCGGGCGGTTCGATGCGGGACGACGAAGTCGTGGCTGCCGCCGACGAGCAGAACATTGCCATGGTCATGACCGGTACGCGGCACTTCCGTCACTAAAATTCGTTCGCGGCGTACAAGCCCGGTGGCCGTGAGGTGCGCCGGGCTTTTTACTTTGCGCACCGCGCTGTTAGTATCGCAGGCACCACGTTCCACTGGCACTCCATGAGAATTCTCGGTATCGACCCGGGCCTGCGCGTGACCGGGTTCGGCATCATCGACAAGACCGGCCAGAAGCTGACCTATGTGACGAGCGGCGTCATCAAGACCGCCGATGCCGACCTGCCGTCGCGTCTTAACACGATCTTCCAGGGCATTTCCACGCTTGTTCAGCAACATGCGCCCGATCAATCCGCGATCGAAAAGGTCTTCGTCAACGTCAATCCGCAGTCGACACTGCTCCTCGGCCAGGCGCGCGGCGCGGCCATTTGTGGTCTCGTGGCGAGCGGCGTACCGGTGGCCGAGTACACCGCCCTGCAACTGAAGCAGGCCGTGGTTGGCTACGGTCGCGCAACGAAAGAACAGATGCAGCAAATGGTCGTTCGCCTGCTCGCGTTGTCGGGTGTCCCAGGCACGGACGCCGCCGATGCCCTCGGCATGGCGATCTGCCACGCGCACGGAGGCGGCGCGATCGCGGCGCTCGGCGCCATTGCGCCGTCGCTTGCAAAAAAAGGCCTGCGCGTGCGTCGCGGTCGTCTCGTCGGCTAACTTCACTACAAGTTCCTCAACATGATTGGTCGAATAGCAGGTGTTTTGCTGGAAAAAAATCCGCCGTATCTGCTCGTTGATTGCGGCGGCGTGGGCTACGAAATTGCGGTACCGATGAGCACGTTCTACAACCTCCCGCACAATGGCGAGAAGGTCGTGTTGCTGACCCAATTGATCGTGCGTGAGGACGCGCATTTGCTGTACGGCTTCGGGACGCCGCAGGAACGCTCGACCTTTCGCGAATTGCTGAAGATCAGTGGGATCGGTGCTCGCATGGCCCTCGCGGTTCTCTCAGGCATGAGCGTGCAGGAACTGGCACAGGCCGTGACCATGCAGGACGCGGCGCGGCTGACGCGTACGCCGGGCATCGGCAAGAAGACGGCCGAGCGGCTGATTCTTGAACTGAAGGGCAAGCTGGGCGCAGATCTAGGCGCGATGCCGGGTGGCGTGAGCGCGCCGGATCACGCGAGCGACATCCTGAATGCATTACTGGCATTGGGTTACTCCGATAAAGAAGCGCTTGCGGCAGTCAAGAACGTTCCGGCCGGCACAGGCGTTTCCGAGGGCATCAAACTGGCATTGAAGGCGTTGTCGTCTCACTCCACACGTTCGTGAGTGACAGCGGGTAGGGAGCCAGTCTCGCACCTGCGCGCGGACGCCGATACTCGGCCGAACGGCTAACGTAGCGTTCGGTACGAAAGTCGCGCGGTACAATCGCGCAATGATAGAAACCGACAAACTCGCCGCCGAACGCATCATTTCCGCCACTCCCGTTTCGCCAAACGAGGAAGCGTTCGAACGCGCGCTGCGGCCGCGCCAGCTTGAGGAATACGTCGGGCAGGAAAAGATTCGCGGTCAGTTGGAAATCTTTATTGAGGCCGCACGGCGGCGTTCAGAAGCTCTTGATCACGTCCTGCTTTTTGGGCCGCCGGGACTCGGCAAGACCACGCTCGCGCATATCATCGCGCGCGAAATGGGCGTGAATCTGCGCCAGACCTCCGGTCCGGTCCTTGAGCGCGCAGGCGACCTGGCTGCGCTTTTGACTAATCTCGAAAAGAACGACGTACTTTTTATCGACGAAATCCACCGCCTGTCGCCGGTTGTCGAGGAAATCCTGTACCCGGCGCTCGAGGATTACCAGATCGACATCATGATTGGCGAAGGGCCGGCGGCGCGCAGCGTGAAGCTTGATTTGCAGCCGTTCACGCTGGTCGGCGCGACTACGCGTGCTGGCATGCTGACCAATCCGCTACGTGATCGCTTTGGGATCGTGTCACGGCTTGAGTTCTATACGGCGGCGGAACTGGCACGGATCGTCACGCGTTCGGCGTCGTTGCTGAAGGCCGAGATCGTGCCGGAGGGAGCCCTGGAAATCGCCAAGCGGGCGCGCGGAACGCCACGAATTGCGAATCGGCTCCTGCGGCGCGTGCGCGATTTCGCTGAGGTGAAGGCTGACGGCAATATCACCGCCGAGGTCGCCGACGCCGCGCTGAAGATGCTCGACGTCGACGCGGTCGGCTTCGACCTGATGGACCGAAAACTTCTTGAAGCCATCTTGTACAAATTCGACGGCGGCCCTGTCGGGGTGGATAACCTGGCTGCCGCGATCGGCGAAGAACGTGACACGATCGAGGACGTGCTCGAACCTTATCTGATCCAGCAGGGGTATTTGCAGCGCACGCCGCGCGGGCGCGTCGCTACGTTGCTCACGTATCGGCACTTCGGGCTCGCGGCACCCGATGCGGGCCCGGTCCGCGATATGTGGGACGCCAATAGCTGAGGGGATTTGAAGCGGCCCTGTGCCGGGTTGCGTGGATCAAGGCGTTGCGGCCACTCAATGCACGTCACTCAATTTGCTATCGAGGTACTTCCTTGAGATCGTCGTCGCTGCTGGTTGTCGAAAGGTGCTCCACGTCGCCCCACAAAACAACGTTCGCCACGCCGTCGTTGTAATCCACCACGTTGATGCTCGAATTGAGCAAAAGCCAGCCACGCGGCGTATCGAGCGGCGATTCACTGGCGAACCGATAGATGCAGTCAAGCACGCCGCCATGCGCGACGCACGCGATACGCCCATTCGGGTGCGCCGCCACGATTGGCGCGACGGCGCGCATCACGCGCTGATAGAACGCTCGGAGTGATTCGCCGCCCGGCGGCTCGAAGTCCGGGTCGTGGCTCTGCCACGCTTTATATTCGGCCGGATATTTCGCTCGAATCTCTTCGCCATCATGGCCCTGGAACTCGCCGTACCACCGTTCGCGCAATCCTTCCCTTAGCTGCAAACTCAAGCCAAGGGCATCGGCGAAAGGCTTTGCCGTCTGTTGAGCGCGCCGAAGATCGCTTGAATACACGGCGTCGAGTCGGGCACCTGACCTCGATTCGCGCACCAGACGCTCGGCGAGCTGCCCGGCCTGTGCCACGCCCGAGGCCGCCAGCGGAATATCGATATGCCCCTGGATGCGCTTGATGCGATTCCACTCGGTTTCACCGTGCCGGATAAAGAGAACTTGCGTGGTCATGAATGAAGCCGATTCCTAAAGAGCGCCCTTTCAGCCGGCGGCGATCGACCGGCTGGCGGTCGGAAGGCGCTGCATCAGGGACGCATTTGCAGCCAGAACGTGACAGGCCCGTCGTTCACCAACGAGACCTGCATCTCCGCGCCGAATTCACCCGTTTCGACGATCGGATGCGTGGCACGCGCTTGCGCGACAAAGTGGTCGAAGAGCTTGCGGCCTTCCTCGGGCGCAGCGGCCGGCGTAAAGCTGGGACGCAGGCCACTCGATGTATCGGCGGCGAGGGTGAATTGCGATACCAGCAGCAGGCCTCCGGCATGCCCCTTTCCGTCGATATCCCGCACCGGCAGGTTCATCTTTCCGGCGGCGTCGGAAAAGACCCGATACGCCAGCATCTTTGCGAGCAACTTGTCCGCAATGGCCGGCGTGTCGCCGCGTTCGGCGCAAACCAGTGCGAGCAAGCCGGCGTCGATCGCGCCGACAATCTGGTCACCCACGCGCACGTCCGCCCGCAATACGCGCTGGATCAGGGCGATCATGCGCTTACGCCGTAAGGGTCACGCGTGCGAAGCGGCGCTTGCCAACCTGCACGACAAACTCGCCCGCCTCGACCTTCAAGCCTTTGTCCGACACAGTAGCGCCGTCGATTTTCACTCCGCCCTGCTCGATATTGCGCAACGCCTCGCTCGTGGAAGGAACCAGCCCGGCTTGCTTGAGCATTTGCCCGATCGCGAGCGGCGCACCGCTAAGGCTCACGGCCGGAATGTCATCGGGCACGCCACCCTTCGCGCGATGATTAAAGTCTTCCAAAGCCCGTTCGGCATCTGCGGGTGAATGAAAGCGCGCAACAATCTCCTGCCCGAGCAACACTTTGAAATCGCGCGGATTGCGTCCGCCGTCGGCTTCACTCTTGAAATGTGCGATTTCTTCGATGCTCCTGAACGAAAGCAGTTCGAAGTACCGCCACATGAGGGTGTCTGAGATGCTCATCAGCTTGCCGAACATGTCCGACGGCTTTTCGCTGATACCAATGTAGTTGTACTTGGACTTTGACATCTTCTCGACGCCGTCGAGCCCTTCCAGCAACGGCATGGTCAAAATGCACTGTTGTTCCTGGCCATATTGCTTCTGCAACTCACGGCCGACTAACAGGTTGAACTTCTGGTCGGTACCGCCCAGCTCAAGATCCGCGTTCAACGCAACCGAGTCATAGCCCTGCATGAGCGGGTACAGCAATTCGTGGATCGAGATCGGCGCTCCACCTTCGAAACGCTTGGAAAAGTCGTCGCGCTCCAAAATGCGCGCGACCGTATAGCGCGACGCGAGCTTGATCATTCCGTCGGCACCGAGCGGCATTGACCATTCGCTGTTGTATCGAATTTCCGTTTTCTCGCGATCGAGCACGAGCGCGGCCTGTTCAAAGTACGTCCTCGCGTTCGATTCGATCTGCTCGCGCGTGAGCGGAGGCCGCGTGACGTTGCGGCCTGACGGATCGCCGATCAGGGACGTAAAGTCGCCGATCAGGAAGATCACGGTATGCCCAAGGTCCTGCAGCTGGCGCATCTTGTTCAGCACGACGGTATGGCCGATATGAATGTCCGGCGCTGTCGGATCGAGACCCAGCTTGATGCGTAGCGGCTTGCCGCTCGCCGCGCTGCGGGCGAGTTTTTGCGCAAATTCGTCTTCGATCAGCAACTCGTCACAACCGCGCTTGGCGATCGCGAGCGCGGCCCGCACTTCGTCAGTGAGGGGGAGGGTTTTCGCAGCTGGAGCCGCAGCGTCGTTCTGTTCAGTGGTCATGCTTGCAACTTTCTCGGATGATTTGTTCGATGGCGCGACGTGGCGTGCATGTGGCGAAGCGGCGTTCTCCCGGCAAAACGGATCCCAGAGATGGCCCGTCAGTCGCTTGTTCAGGCAACGGATTTTACGTGATGTCGCTGGCCTTCGCCCCGTTTTCACGGCTTGCTGGCCATTCGGCCATGTTTCGAACGCCTTATCTGCCTGCCGGATGCTCGAAACATGGCCGCATGGCCAGCGCCTTAACGATTCGGTCCAAAGCGCGGATAATCGACCCGTCGCGGCCGTCCATGGCCGCTCGGCAAGCAATCAGTGCAAGTCGGATCGACAGCCCGCCGACCAAAGCCCGATTCAACAGGAGAACAACGTGGTGAGAAGGACCGAGACAGTGGCAACAGGCAGCGAGGCGGACGGCGTGTACTTTGGCTTGATGTCAGGCACGAGCATGGACGGCGTTGACGGCGTCGCGGTGCTGTTCGCGCAAGGCAAACAGCCTGCTGTGCTTGGCGAGGCGCACGTCGGCTTTTCGACCGGCCTGCGCGACGCACTTTTCGCTCTCCAGTCGCCGGGCGACAACGAACTCGAACGCGCCGCGCTCGCGGCGAACGCGCTTGCGACTCGCTACGCTGTGTGTTGTCATGAGTTGCAGAGCATGAGCGGGGTTTCGGCCAACAAAATTCGCGCGATTGGTGTGCATGGACAAACCGTGCGGCATCGGCCCGAAAAAGGCTACACCTGGCAGATCAACAACCCCGCCCTGCTCGCCGAGATGACACGTATCGACGTGATCGCTGACTTTCGAAGCCGCGATGTCGCCGCGGGCGGCCAGGGCGCACCGCTCGTTCCCGCCTTTCATTCGACCATTTTCGGCGCCAAGAACGAAACACGCGTCGTGTGTAACCTTGGGGGCATCAGCAATATCACGATCCTTTCCGCGAGCGGCACGGTGCACGGTTTCGATTGCGGGCCGGCAAACGCGTTGCTCGACGAATGGGCGCAGCGTCATCTGAAGCGGCCCTTCGACGAAGGCGGTCATTTCGCGGCGCAAGGCCAGGTTGATAGGTCGCTGCTGAACGTACTATTAGATGAACCGTTCTTCGAAGAGCGGCCACCCAAAAGCACCGGGCGCGACTTGTTCAATCCGGCATGGCTCGACGCCAAGCTCGCGGGCTTCGAAACCGTTTCCGCTGCCGACGTGCAAGCTACGCTCGTCGCGCTGACCGCGCTCACGCTCGCGCGGGAAATCGAACGTCACGCATCGGATTGCCGTGCTGTGTACGTGTGCGGCGGCGGTGCGAGAAACCCGGTATTAATGAGGGCCCTGCAGCAGGCGCTCGATGAAACCGGCGTATCGGGCGCGCCGGTGCTGACCACCGACGCGCTCGGCGTACCGCCCCAGCAAGTCGAGGCGCTGGCGTTCGCATGGTTGGCTATGCGTTGTGTGGCGCGCGAGGCGGGCAATGTTGCCGCAGTGACTGGCGCGGCCGGAGAGCGGGTGCTCGGCGCTGTTTATCCACGATGAGCGGGTAAAGAGCGTGGCAACACCGCATCCGTCCGACAACGCGCTTAAAAACCGCGCGTAAAACGAAAACGGAGCCCTAAAGCTCCGTTTTCACTACCGCACGATCACAAACCGTCCGCTGATCTATAACTTCCAGAAAGACTTCCGGAGAAGCTAAACCATCAAACCGAAAACGATGAACCGCAACCGCACGTGGTCGTTGCATTCGGATTCTTGATCACGAATTGCGCACCATTCAAATCGTCTTTGTAGTCGATCTCAGCGCCGACCAGATACTGGTAGCTCATTGAATCGACCAGCAGCTGTACGCCGCTCTTGTCCAGCACGGTGTCGTCTTCGTTCACGGCTTCGTCAAACGTAAAGCCGTACTGGAAACCCGAACAACCGCCGCCTTGCACGAATACGCGCAGCTTGAGTTCCGGATTACCTTCTTCGTCGATCAGTTGCTTGACCTTGTCTGCTGCTGCGTCGGTGAAAACGAACGGCAACGGCATTCCGGTCGTGGTGGTTTCGGTCGTGGTGGTATCGGTGACAGCGTTCATTCGCACTCTCCAGAAAAGCTTCTAGACGTTATTGTAGGGCCGATCTCGATATCGTGCTGGAAGCCCATGAAATCAATAGGCTATCTGCGAACGCCATCTGAAATTTGCAATCCGCACGCAAAGAACAACGAACAGCGCGACCGGCATCAAGAAAAAAGCCGCCGGCGCGATGCGCGCAGGCGGCTTTTTCGAGCAATTTCGCCATCCGAACAACGAGATGGCGAAACCACACAAACACATTAACGCTTCGAGAATTGTTTCCTGCGACGTGCCTTGTGGAAACCAACTTTCTTACGTTCGACTTCACGAGCATCGCGGGTAACGAAGCCAGCTTGTGACAGCGTGGGCTTCAGCGTTGCGTCGTAGTCCATCAGCGCGCGGGTGATGCCGTGGCGAACTGCACCGGCCTGACCCGTTTCACCGCCGCCGTTCACGTTGACCTTGATGTCGAACGTGGTGGCGTGGCTCGTCAGTTCGAGCGGCTGGCGCACGATCATCAGCGACGTTTCGCGCGAGAAGTAATCAGCAATGGGCTTGCCATTGACAATGATCTCGCCCGTGCCGGACTTGATGAACACACGAGCAACGGCGCTCTTGCGGCGGCCCGTACCGTAATTCCAATTACCGATCATATGGGCTCCCTTTAGATCTCGAGCGCTTTAGGCTGTTGGGCCGTATGCGGATGCGTTGCGCCTGCGTAGACCTTGAGCTTCTTGATCATCGCGTAGCCGAGCGGACCTTTCGGCAACATGCCCTTGACCGCTTTCTCGAACGCGCGGCCCGGGAAACGTTCCTGCATCTTGTTAAAGGTCGTTTCGTAGATGCCGCCCGGGTAACCCGAGTGACGGTAGTACTTCTTGTCGGTACCCTTGTTGCCCGTGACGCGCAACTTACCAGCGTTGATGATGACGATAAAATCGCCAGTGTCGACGTGCGGGGTGAACTCGGGTTTGTGCTTGCCGCGAAGTCGGGCGGCCACTTCACTGGCGACACGTCCGAGAACCTTATCCGTCGCGTCAATCACGTACCATTCACGCGTCACCTCATGGGCTTTTGCGGAAAACGTCTTCATGATCGATCCAAAAAATAATTCTGCCCTGTGATGTCCCGCTTGTATGTAAGTGCGCATCTAGGCGCGTGCGGGCTCTCCCTGGTTCCCGTCCGCGGGCATGGTGCGGATAGAGAACTTTGAATTATAAGGGAATTTTCAATACGAAGTCAAAATTTGCTCGTTCGGCAAGCTGATTCGGCTTAATTTCGTCTGAGTTTGCAGGCAAAAGCGCTGCTGAAACCGCCTTTCTGGCCGAATCGGACAACCGAATCTTGCGTTGCCGTCCACTGACCGGTCCGACCGGTCTACGAGCGCCGCACCCAAAAAGATGGCCGGCGTCGCTTCCATTCAGGCAAACCGCTACAATTTATCGACCATACGCATGCGCCATGTGGCGCCGGAGTTTGAGCATGGAATGCACAGTAAGCTGGATGGGACAGGACGGAATGGCATTTGCCGCAGAAACAGGCAGCGGCCATTTGGTCACGATGGACGGCGCGCCCGAAGGCGGCGGCCGCAATCTCGCCCCTCGCCCGATGGAAATGGTGCTGCTGGGAACGGGCGGATGCACCGCCTACGACGTCGTGATGATCCTGAAGAAAAGCCGCCAGGATGTCGCCGGCTGCTCAGTCACGCTAAAAGCGGAGCGCGCGAGCGATGATCCCAAGGTATTCACAAAGATCCACTTCCACTTCACGGTCACAGGCAAAAATTTGAGTCCGGCGACAGTTGAACGCGCGATCACCTTGTCGCACGACAAATACTGCTCAGCGTCGATCATGATCGCGAAGACGGCTGAGTTGACACATTCGTTCGATATCGTCGCGACCTGAGGCTTCAAAAACTCAAAAAATAAAAAGCCGGCGTCGTGACTGACGCCGGCTTTCTTTTTTGTATAGCGACAAAGCAGGCCGATAAGCCGGATTCTGTGCACGCGCCACACTCGAAAGTGCGGCGCGCGTGGCCGTCATTCCTCTAGACGCGCCATTACTGACGCGCTCAAGCTTCCTACCCGCAGACGAGACGGGGGCCCCGTCCTGCATCGCGAAGATGCGCGCCTGCCTACTTGGAATTGCTCCGGGTGGAGGTTACCTTGCCGGTCTGCCTTGCAGCAGCCGCGGTGCGCTCTTACCGCACCGTTTCACCCTTACCTGATCCCCGAACTTGCGCCCGGGGCCATCGGCGGTTTGCTTTCTGTTGCCCTGTTCCGCGTGTCGCCACGGATGGCCGTTAGCCATCACCCTGCCCTGTGGAGTCCGGACTTTCCTCGCCCTTTTACATTTCAGCGTCGAAATGGAAAAGGCCGCGACCGCCTGGCCTACTTTGCCGCGCGAATTTTAACACGGGGTTACCCCCTCCTCCCCGCCCTGAAAACCTGACGGTCGTCGTAAAACGCCGGTGATTCGTTTTCCGGCCACCACCCTGGCACGCCAAGCACCGGCAGCGGGGTGAAACATCGGCTGGAAATGAGTTCATTTGTCAGGCTTTCGGATATCGCGTGGTCAAGCATGGCCCGGCGCTCAATCTCCGGTGCATCGAAGAAATCCAACTCAACGTCCACGATCCAAGCGTGTCCCGTGCAAGCCTTGTACGGCGTCAGCAGCTTTTCCAGCAACGCGTGGCCAAATAGTCGCACCTCGCACCGGCTCTCCCACGCGGCGCGCTCATCGACAAACAATCGACGCCACTCGAACGCTCGCAACGCCGCCGCAAGCGATGGGTCCGCACACGCAAGCAGAACCGCGTTTTCATCGAACAGCGTCAGGGCGTCACGCGCGGCGCCCCGCGTCGGACCAATGCCGCGCAGGTCGATTTCTTCCGCCTGGCGCGCGTTCAATGCCGCCTTCACGCGCGGAAACTGGAACCACATCGAAGCGTTGAAAAAGTCATGCAAGTTGTGCCGCGTAGGCACGCAACCAGTCGCCGCAATATGCCCTTCGTACGACGCACCCGTCGGCAGATCATCCTGGGCGATAAACGACAGCGGCTTGCCGCGCCCTGTCAGACGCGGATTTGCTAGCACATCGGCATTCAGCGTCTCGAGGTAGGGACCGTAGCCGTCGAGCGCGGCCTGACGCCAGCGTTCGCCTCGCGCCGCCAGCGGCAGAAGCCACGGGCTCGACCAGTCGATGCGCGCCGGCCAATCCCCGTCGATCATTACGCCAGTTTCCAGCTCACGGGCTCCCCGCCGCCGAGCGGAACGATCTCGTCGTCACCCGCCATGAACTCTGCCGGCAAGGTCCACGCCTGCCGACGCAACGTCACTGTCTCGCTCGCACGCGGCAGACCGTAAAAGTCTGCGCCATGGAAGCTGGCAAAACCCTCGAGCTTGTCGAGCGCACCCGCTTCATCGAAGGCTTGCGCGTACAACTCCATGGCGTGCAGCGCCGTGTAGCAACCTGCGCAGCCGCACGCGTGCTCCTTCAAGCCCTTCGGATGCGGAGCGCTGTCCGTACCGAGGAAAAAGCGCGGATTGCCCGAGGTAGCCGCAGTCACCAATGCCAGCCGATGCGTCTCGCGCTTCAACACCGGCAAGCAGTAGTAATGCGGCCGAATCCCGCCGACAAACAACGCATTGCGGTTATAGAGCAAATGGTGCGCGGTCACCGTCGCGCCGATCGGGCCTTCGGCATCGCGGACGTAATCGGCGGCATCCTTCGTGGTGATGTGCTCGAACACCACCTTCAGCGCCGGAAAATCGCTACGCAACGGCGTCATCACACGGTCGATGAACGCCTTCTCGCGATCGAACATATCGATAGCAGGATCGGTCACTTCCCCATGCACGAGCAGCGGCATGCCGTGCTCCTGCATCGCTTCGAGCGTCTTAGCGCACTTCGCGACGCTCGTGACGCCTGCGTCGGAATTGGTCGTCGCACCCGCCGGATATAGCTTCACGCCATGGACGAAGCCGCTTTCGCGCGCACGCAGGATTTCGTCGGGCGGCGTGTTGTCGGTGAGATAGAGCGTCATCAGCGGCTCAAACCGTGCGCTTGGACCGTCGGCCGGCAGCGCTGCGAGGATTCGCTCGCGATACGCCGCCGCCATCGCCGTCGTAGTAACCGGCGGCCGCAGGTTCGGCATGATGATCGCGCGGCCGAATTGGCGTGCGGTGTGCGGCAGGACGGTGGCCAGCATGGCGCCGTCCCGCACGTGCAGATGCCAGTCGTCGGGGCGCGCGAGCGTGACCGATGATTGCAGTTCAGGAGAGGAAATAGATGCAGCGGGAGAAGACGAGGAAGCGGACATTGGCGTGATGGCGACAAGAACGATCGGATAACGGGACGCTAAGCAACTTAAGCAACAGCGATCAGGCAAGAGGAGCCAAGGCGGACTCAACGACACATTGAGAAAATCCAGAGCTGAACGCCGCCAAAGCCGAGCGGTAAGCTTTGCCCAATTTGATTGGGTAACACCGTGGAAATTCCACAACGAAGCCGTCCTTCAGCCAAATACAGCATTTTTTGGCGGATTCGTCGGTGCTATCCTTGGGAAACCGTATTGTAACGGTTCGCTCCACTACCCAGCCTTCAGCCTCATCAATGTGCCAACTTCTCGGAATGAACTGCGCGGAACCCACGGACGTGACTTTCTCGTTCACCGGCTTCGCGGCGCGTGGCGGCGTAACCGACCATCACGCGGACGGTTGGGGCATCGCGTTCTTTGAAGACAAGGCATGCCGCCTGTTTATAGATCACCAGTCATCGGCCAGTTCGCCACTTGCTGAAATGGTGAAGCGCTATCCGATCAAATCGAAGAATACGATTGCGCATATCCGCAAGGCGACGCAAGGTCATATCCTGCTGGAAAACTGCCATCCGTTCATGCGTGAATTGTGGGGACGGCACTGGATCTTCGCTCACAACGGCGACCTGAAGGACTATAAGCCTTGCTTGAACGGCCAGTATCAGCCGGTTGGTACAACCGACAGCGAACTGGCATTCTGCGCGCTGCTGCAAGGCCTTCGCCGCGAATTTCCCGGCTGCCAGCCGCCGCTCGACGAGTTGTTCGCCGCGCTGGAAAAGCTGACTCGCGAAATCACGCAATTCGGCGTGTTCAACTTCCTGATGTCGAACGGGCAAGCGTTGTTCTCGCATTGCTCCACGCACCTGTATTACCTCGTGCGAAGCTGGCCATTTTCCACGGCGCATCTGATCGACGCCGACATGTCGATCGACTTCGCGAAATACACGACGCCGGAAGATCGTGTCGCGGTGATCGCCACCTCCCCGCTCACCGACGACGAAATCTGGACCCGCTTCGAACCGGGCGATCTGGCGTTGTTCCAGCACGGTGTGCTGCTCGAAACGGTGAATATTCCCGTGCCCCCGGACGTGGCGGATAAAGCGCGCGAACCGCTGTGCAAGGTGTGCGTCGAATCCGTACTAGCGATCGAGACGACCGCTGAAGTGGAGACGGAACTCGGGATCGAATAACGCGCGCAATAGCACTGCGCCTCGTTGCGGACTGGATTCAAGCTCGTTCCACTCACGGAGAAAGCCATGTCAGGAACGTTCGTTATCGACAAAGCCCGCAACGGCCAGTACTACTTCAACCTGCGCGCTTCCAACGGCGAGCCGATCCTGAAAAGTGAAATGTATGTGACGCGGGCTTCGGCGGAGCACGGCATTGCTTCGGTCAAGGTGAACGCGCCGCTCGATGAGCGCTACGACCGCATGACGGACGAAAGCGGCTTGCCGTTTTTCACGCTGAAGGGCGGGAACCAGGCGATCATCGGCGTGAGCGAGACCTATAGCAGCGCGGCCTCGCGGGATGCGGGCATTGAGTCGGTGAAAAAAAACGCGCCCGATGCGGCGTTGCGCGACAACACGAAATAGATCGATTTAACGTTAAAAAAGGCCGTTCCAGCTTGCGTTGGAACGGCCTTTCGCATTTTTCACCCTGCCACGATTTAGTGCAGGATTTTCGCCAAAAAGTCCTTCGCGCGATCCGAGCGCGGATTGTCGAAGAACGCGTCTTTCTTGTCGTCTTCCACGATCAACCCGCTATCCATAAAAATAACGCGGTTCGCAACCTTCTTCGCAAAGCCCATTTCATGCGTGACGCACATCATGGTCATGCCTTCCTGCGCGAGTTCGACCATCACGTCGAGCACTTCGTTGATCATTTCCGGGTCGAGCGCGGACGTGGGTTCGTCGAAGAGCATGGCAATCGGATCCATCGATAAAGCCCGCGCAATCGCCACGCGCTGTTGCTGTCCACCGGAAAGCTGGCCGGGGAATTTATCGGCTTGGGCGCTCAAACCCACACGATCCAGCAGCGCCAACCCCTTCACGCTCGCCTCATCCTTCGACCGTCCAAGCACCTTGATCTGCGCGAGCGTCAGGTTCTGCACGATCGACAAATGCGGAAACAATTCGAAGTGCTGGAACACCATCCCGACTTTCGCGCGCAGCTTCGACAGGTTGGTCTTTTTATCGCCGACCGATTGCCCGTCGATCGTGATCTCGCCCTTCTGGAACGGTTCAAGACCGTTCACGGTTTTAATGAGCGTCGATTTGCCGGAACCCGAGGGGCCGCACACCACCACTACCTCGCCCTTCTGAACTTCGGTCGAGCAGTCGGTCAGCACCTGGAACGAGCCATACCATTTCGAAACATTCTTGATTGAGATCATCGAGCGACCTTTTTCTGAAGACTTTTGACGAGCGCCGATGCAACCAGGCACACCACGAAATAACACGCGCCGGCGAACAGGACCATTTCGACGGTCGTGCCATCACGATCGCCGACGTTCGTCGCCGTGCGGAAAAAGTCCGCGAGGCTGATCACATAGACCAGCGATGTGTCCTGGAACAACACGATGGCCTGCGTGAGCAACAGCGGCACCATCGCGCGAAACGCCTGCGGTAGCACGATCAACTGCATGGCTTGCGTATAGGACATGCCGAGCGCGAACGCCGCGTTCACCTGCCCGCGCGACACCGCCTGAATGCCCGCGCGGATAATCTCCGAATAATACGCAGCTTCGAAGAGCGAGAACGCGACCATGGCGGAGACGAGACGAATATCGACTTCCGCCGACAGCCCCAGCACGTTCTGCAGGACCTGCGGCACGATCAGGAAAAACCACAGCAATACCATCAGCAGCGGTATCGAGCGGAACAAGGTCACGTAACCGCGCGCAAACAGTTCCAGCGGCTTGACGCTCGACAGGCGAAACAGCGCGAGCACCGTGCCCCACAAGATTCCGAATACCAGCGCAATGAGCGTGATTTTCAGCGTGATGATCGCGCCGGTCCAGAGCGTCGGCAGCGAACTGATCACGCTGCTCCAATTGAAATGATGCATCACTTGCCTCCAATGTAGCCGGGCAAACGGGTTCTCACTTCGACCCATTTCATCAATTGCATGACGACCAGGTTGATCAGCATGTACGCGAGCGTGACGGCAATAAACGATTCATACGACTGCGCGGTGTAATCGACGAGCTGTCGTGCCTGCGCCGACAATTCCAGCAAGCCGATGGTCGATGCCACCGCCGAGTTCTTGAACACGTTCAGGAATTCCGACGTGAGCGGCGGCACGATGATCCGGTAGGCGACCGGCATCAGGATGTATCGGTACGTCTGCCATTCGGTGAAGCCCATCGCAAGGCCTGCGGCGCGTTGTCCGCGCGGCAGCGCTTCGATCCCCGAGCGCACTTGCTCGCACACCCGTGCGCCGGTAAAGAGCCCGAGGCAGACAATGGACGATGAATAAAACTGCGCGTTCGGCGGGAGTTGCTTGAACCAGTTGCCGATGGAAACCGGCAACAATTCGGGTATCACGAGATACCAGATGAAGAACTGCACGAGCAGCGGAATATTGCGAAAGATGGCGACATAACCCGTGCCGATGGCGGCAAGCTTGCGGTTCGGTACGGTGCGAAGAATACCGAACAGCGAGCCCACCACAAGTGCGACGACCCATGAAGCCAGCGACACAACGACTGTCACCCAGAACCCGGATATGAGCCAGCCGAGATAGGTGGTCGGCTCGCCGGTCGATACGGGGCTCAGGAAAACGCCCCAATTCCAGTGGTAGGACATGGACTTCCTCCAAAAGAAAACGGAAGAAGCGCGCGCTCCTTCCGTTTCCATCAATCCAGCGGGATCGAATTAGTCGATTGCCTTGTCGTTCGGGCTCTTGAAGAGCGCCTTCATGTCGTCGCTTTCCGGGAAGTTCAGGTTCAGGCCTTTCGGTGGAATCGGATTTTCGAACCACTTCTTGTAGATCGCATCGCCTTCACCCGACGTTTCTACCTTGGCGATGGCGTCGTCGACGACCTTCTTGAACTCCGGATCGTTCTTGCGCAGCATGCAGCCGTAGGCTTCACGCGATTGCGGCGTACCGACAATGATGAAATCGCCGGGATTGCTCGACTTCGCGCGTTCGCCGGCCAGCAACGCGTCGTCCATCATGAACGCCACGGCACGGCCTGTGGACAACGTCAGGAACGAGTCGCCGTGATCCTTCGCGCTGATGATGTTCATGCCCATGTTCTTGTCCTGATTCATCTTGCGAATCAGACGCTCGGACGTGGTGCCGGCAGTCGTCACGACCGTCTTACCCTTCAGGTCGGCGAAATCCTTGATCCCCGAATCTTTCTTCACCATCAAGCGCGTGCTGATCACGAAGATAGTATTGGAGAACGCGACTTGTTGCTGGCGTTCGGCGTTGTTCGTGGTCGAACCGCACTCGATGTCGATCTGGTTGCCCGTCACCAGCAGCAAGCGATTCTGCGACGTCACCGATTTCTGCTGAACCTTCAGGTTCGGCATGTTGAGCTTTTGCTTGACGGCGTCGACCACCTTCAGCGCGAACTCGTACGAATAGCCGATGACCTGTTGCTTGTCGTCGTAATACGAGAACGGAACCGACGATTCACGGTAGCCCAGATAGATGTTCCCGGAATCCTTGATTTTCTTCAGCGTATCGTTGTTTTGGGCTTGAGCGCCTGAGGCGAAAACACTCAGCGCAGCGAGCAGCAGCGCGACTTTTTTAATCTTCATTGTTTGATCTCCATGGCGAAAACGGCGCAAGTTTAGCAGGGTAACAAAACTGAAAGAATGATTGTCGTTCACATCCGTCATTTTTAAGACACACATTGAAATGCCTTATGCAGCTTGTGTTTCAACCCTTTTCACCTGCGTTCGAATGCTCGTGATCTCTGTTTGAAGCGAGTCTGATTACGAAGAAAGGCGGCGTCCCAGAAGGACGTCGCCCAAAACGCTAATTCATGCCTGCCTATTGTGTTCTGTTTATGTGTTCGTATGCACATAAAAACATTGTCTTGGCGTGAATCATGGATACAGGCCGCGCATTTCGCGCGCCTGGAGAATGCGAGTACACGCAACGATAAACGCCGCCGTGCGTACCGAGACCTTGTGCTCGCTCGCTACTTGCCAGACCGCGGCGAACGCTTCGCGCATCACGCGTTCGAGCCGCTGGTTGATCTCGTCTTCCGTCCAGAAGAAGCTTGAGAAATCCTGCACCCATTCGAAGTACGAGACGGTCACGCCGCCCGCGTTCGCAACCACGTCCGGGATCACGAGAATGCCCTTGTCGTGAAGAATGTCGTCGGCGGCGGTGGTCGTCGGGCCGTTCGCCCCTTCCACCACGATCTTCGTCTTGATCTTCGGTGCGTTCACTTCCGTGATCTGGCCTTCGAGTGCCGCTGGAATCAGGATGTCGCTTTCGATCATCCAGAATTCGTCCTTGCTGACGGGATCGGCGCCTGCGAAACCGCCCACGCCGCCGTGCTTGCCGACGTATTCGAACAAAGCGACGGTATCGATACCCGACGATTTGTACAGCGATCCCGTGTGATCCTGCACGGCAACGACCCTCGCGCCGGCTTCCTGGAACAAGCGTGCTGCGATGCCGCCCACGTTACCGAAACCCTGCACCGCGATGCGGGCACCTTCGATCTCGAAGCCAATCCGGCGCGCCGCTTCCGAACCCACGACAAACACGCCGCGCCCCGTTGCTTCCTTGCGGCCGAGCGAACCGCCGAGCGATATCGGCTTGCCGGTCACGACGCCCGTCGCCGTCTGGCCCTGGTTCATGGAATACGTGTCCATCATCCACGCCATGATCTGTTCGTTCGTGTTGACGTCGGGCGCGGGAATGTCGGTATTCGGTCCGATGATGATGCCGATTTCGCTGGTGTATCGACGCGTCAGGCGTTCAAGTTCGCCGCGTGAGAGCGTGCGCGGATCGACACGGATACCCCCTTTTGCACCGCCGTACGGCACGTTGACAGCCGCATTCTTCACCGACATCCACGCCGACAAAGCCATCACTTCCGACAACGTCACGTCCTGGTGATAACGCACGCCGCCCTTGCCGGGACCGCGCGACATGTTGTGCTGCACGCGATAACCCTCGAAGTGAGTGACCGTGCCGTTATCGAGTTCGATTGGGCAATCGACGATCAGAATGCGCTTCGGGCGCTTGAGCGTTTCGAGCCAGCGTGAAAGCGAACCGAGATACGGCGCGACGCGATCGACCTGCTGGAGATAGTTGCCCCAGGGTCCGAGATGCGTGGAATCGAGATAGGAGGGAATGGCGTGCTGAACGGCGGGAACGTGCTGATCGTGCTGCGGCAATGTCATTGAAGCTCCAGCGGTGTGTGGAATGGCTTCATTGTCGAAAAATCGGATATTGAAATCCAATGCCGTTTGTTTATTGCGTTATGTCTTTCACGCATAACGTCAAAAACACTAGGTGGCTTGCGTTTCGCTTTTCTCCACTTTCGCCCGTTCTTCGCCTACGGCTTCCCATAGCTTTAGCAGGAGTTGCTGACGCGCATCGCCGCCCTTGGACGCCAGCTTGTCCCGGTAGAGCCGGATCTCCATCGTGAGCGTGAATTGGCCGGCGGGTGTTCCCCGCGTCCCGCGGTCGAGCCGGATCAGGCGTCCCTCATCGATTTCGTTCGCCACGGCGCTATGCGGCAGGAACGCGATGCCGTGTCCGGCCAATGCCATTGCTTTCAGGCCTTCGGCCATGTCGGTTTCGTAGACCTTGTCGAGATGAAGACGAACCGCCGATGTCGCGATGATCACCTCGGTCATGCGCCCGAGATAGGCGTTCGGCGTGTAGGAAAGATACGGGACGGGGGCATTGGCGGCGCCGGGCAGCGTGAAGCGTGCGCGACCGCCTTTGTTCACTGCCGAGAATGGGCTGATCGGCTCGGTGCCAAGCGTCAGCATGTCGTAGCGGGCGGGATCGAGCGCGACTGGATGGCTCGGATGGTGATAACCCATTACCAGGTCGCAACCGCCCTCCACTAGCGACAAAACCGCGTCATGGACGTTCAGCGCGCGCAGTCTTGTGTTGATGCGACCGAGTCGCGCTTCAATGTGCTGCAGCCAGCGCGGGAAATACGTCAGCGAAAGCGTGTGCGGCACTGCGAAGTCGATGGTCGCATCCGGCACGCCGCCCTGGCCCCGCAAGAGCGTGCGCGCCTCGTGGAATTGCGACAGCATCGCCAGGGCTTGTTCGTAGAAGACTTGGCCGGCTTGCGTGAGACGCGTGGGATAGACCGAACGGTCAATGAGATCCGTACCCAGCCAGGCTTCGAGCGCCTGGATGCGGCGGGAAAACGCAGGCTGCGTGATGTGCCGCAACTCGGC
>NZ_JBAUSA010000738.1:0-13344 GCF_049581465.1 Caballeronia sp.
TGTCCTGATCGCCGTGTTCGCCTTTTTGGGCGCGGTATTAAGAGGATGGCGCGGGATCGCCGTTCTTGAAACGCTTGCGGCGATCTCGGCGCTGGGGGGCGTTGTCACTGCTGCCCGGCATGTTTACCTGCAAGCTCACCCCGGCTTTAGCTGCGGATTCGATGCGCTCCAGCCTGTTGTCGACAGCTTGCCGCCCGCGCACTGGTTGCCGCAGGTTTTCAAGGTCGCCGGACTCTGCGAAACGATCTATCCGCCCATTCTTGGGCTGTCGATTCCCCAGTGGAGTCTTGTCGCGTTCGTTGTGATCTTCTTGGCAATCGCTGGAAGTCTTTGGAGCAAGCGGCGTCTGCGGGCGGGTTGACAGCCGCTTACTCGCAGCGGCTAAGGTCACTAGGCGAACGCGCTTGTAGCCGTGCGCCGGGCCTTGAGTGCGCGTCCGATCAGAACAACTTCATCTGAGAGCTCTCCGGCAGGCGACGCGCAATTGCGCCCTTCTCGATAGACCGGAACCCCGACATATCCAGAATTCCGCGTTGCCGGGCATTCAAGCCAAGTCGACGCGCCGCTTTGTGAAAGCGCTGACTTAACATATCCGCCCACAAGCCCTCGCCTTTCATCCGTTTCGCGAAATCGGCGTCGTAGTCCTTCCCGCCACGCATGTCGCGCACCCGACCCATTACACGTTCAGCTCGATCCGGGAAGTGCGCCGCGAGCCAGTCTTTAAAAAGAGGCGCCACTTCCCAGGGCAAACGCAAGACGATATAGCTCGCGCTGGTCGCGCCCGCCTCGGCACAGGCTTGCATCACGCGCTCCAGGTCCGGTTCGGTCACGAACGGAATGATTGGAGCAATGCTCACGCCGACCGGGATGCCAGCCTCGGATAGCGTCCGAATCGTACGCAATCGTCGCGCCGGCGTGGCTGCGCGCGGTTCGAGTGTCCGGGCGATATCCGCGTCGAGCGTAGTGATGGTCACCGCCGCGATCATCTGTCCTTTCTCCGCCATGGGGGCGAGAAGGTCGATATCGCGCTCGATCAACGATGACTTCGTGATCGCAGCGAACGGATGCCCGCGCTCACTCAGGATCTCGATCACACGCCGCGTAATGCGCAAGTTCCGCTCGACGGGTTGATACGCGTCGGTCACCACGCCGAGCGCGATGGGCTCCGGCTGATAGGACCGTTTGTCCAGTTCGCGCTCGAGCAACTCGCCTGCATTGACTTTCGCGTAAATCCGGCTCTCGAAGTCCAGCCCCGGCGATAACCCCAGGTAGCTGTGCGTCGGTCGCGCGAAGCAGTAGATGCAGCCATGCTCGCACCCGCGATAAGGATTCAGCGATACGCTAAACGGGATATCGGGTGACGAATTGCGCGTGAGTATGCTTTTCGCTCGCTCTTCAAACACCTGCGTGCGCAGCACCTGACCCTCTTCCTCGACGTCCATCCAGCCGTCGTCGATCCGTGCTCGTTCGTCGCGTTCGTAGCGCCCCTGAAGGTTCGTGACGGCGCCTCGCCCTTTCAACGGCGTGGGTGGCGCAACAGGATATTCGCGGTCGTGAGAAGCCATGGAGAAACAAAAGGAAGCAGCTAAAGTACTGTATAAATATACAGTAAATTGAACCATTCGCAAGCTTCCTTTCAAGCATCGACTGCTATGACCAGCGTCTCCTTGATTTCCTCCATCACCACATAACTTTTCGATTGCACGGCGCCCGGCAATTGCAAAAGAATGTCACCCAAGAGTTTTCGGTAGTCAGCCATTTCACCGATCCGAGCCTTGATCAAATAGTCGAAGTCGCCTGAGACGAGATGGCATTCCAGCACTTCCGGGATGCGCTGCACTTCGCGCCGGAACTGGTCGAACATGTTGCCGCTTTTATGGTCGAGTGTGATCTCGACAAAAACCAGCAGGGCGGCGCCAAGATGCTGCGGGTTGACGCGCGCGAAATATCCGGTGATTACCTGGTCGCGCTCCATGCGTTTTACGCGCTCGATACACGGCGTGACGGAGAGCCCCACCTGCTCGGCGAGATCCTTCATCGCGATACGTCCGTCTTGTTGAAGAATCTTCAAGATACGGTGATCGAGCTTATCCAGCGCCCGTACTGAATTTCGTTGAGTTCTCATTTGTTTCCGCTAAAACTGAGATAAATACGATAACAAAAACTGCATTGCTATCAATACCATAGTCGATACCACTATGTCCCCGTGAATCAGGGCTCCAACCCAAGGTCCAAGCCTTTTGGAAGCGCATGAACGACGGAAAAGTCACATTGCACGGAGCAAGGCATGCGAATCGTAATTTTGGGAAGCGGCGTTGTCGGCGTCACGAGCGCCTACTATCTGGCCCGCGCGGGGCATGACGTCACGGTCGTAGATCGCGAAGCGGGACCCGCGATGGAGACGAGTTTTGCGAATGCGGGACAGATTTCGCCCGGCTACGCGTCGCCCTGGGCGGCTCCCGGCGTGCCGTTGAAGGCACTCAAATGGATGTTTGAAAAGCACGCGCCGCTGGCCATCCGGCTTGACGGCACAGCGTTCCAGTTGCAGTGGATGTGGAAGATGCTGCAAAACTGCACCCCGGCGCGCTACTCGGTGAACAAAGGCCGCATGGTGCGTCTTGCCGAATACAGCCGCGATTGCCTCCAGGCGTTGCGCGCGGATACGGGCCTTGAGTACGAAGGTCGTACCGGCGGAACGCTGCAAGTCTTTCGTACCCAGCAACAGCTGGACGGCGCCGCGAAGGACATCGCTGTCTTGCGCGATGCGAACGTCCCATTCGAATTGCTCACCCCGGCCGAATTGCAGAAGGCGGAGCCCGCGCTCGCGGCGGTGTCGCACAAGCTGACCGGCGGCCTGCGTCTGCCCAACGACGAAACCGGCGATTGCCAGAAGTTCACGACTCGCCTCGCTGCGATGGCTGAGCATCTCGGCGTGAAATTTCGCTATAACACGCCGATCGATTCGCTCACTGTGAGCGGCGGTCGCATTACGGGCGTGCAATGTGGGAGCGAAACCATTCGAGGCGATTCGTATGTTGTTGCGCTTGGGTCGTACTCCACGAAGTTGCTGGGCAAGATCGTCGATATCCCGGTTTATCCGCTCAAGGGTTATTCGCTGACCGCGCCGATCGTGAGCGAAAGTGCCGCGCCGGTATCCACCGTTCTTGACGAGACCTACAAGATCGCGATCACGCGTTTCGACGACCGGATTCGTGTTGGCGGGATGGCGGAAATTGTTGGCTTTGACAAGACCTTGCTCAAGGCACGCCGCGAAACACTGGAAATGTGCGTGAACGATTTGTTCCCTGGCGGGGGCGATACCGCGAAGGCGTCGTTCTGGACCGGCCTGCGGCCCATGACGCCGGATGGCACGCCGATTGTCGGCCGGACACCGTTGCCGAACCTGTTCTTGAACACCGGCCATGGGACGCTCGGCTGGACGATGTGTTGCGGTTCAGGCCAGCTTCTCGCCGATCTGATCTCGGGCAAGCAAGCCGCTATCCAGGCGGATGATTTGTCGGTGCATCGATATTTTGGCGAAACGCGTGGGGCAACCCGGCCGGCGTATTCAAGGGCCTGATATCGGCGGACGGTGGTTCGGGGGCGGGGCGAGCATGGGACGGTTCTGCTGCCCCGTACTCGCCGCTATGTCCCCGGTCTATACACGCAGTCAAGCAAACCGGCCCAACCGCCCGGCTGCCATCTCCCTCAGAACTGTTCCTCACTGAGCGCGAGATACCCTTCTCGCCCATCCCCGCTAACAATCGACGCCTCGATCCCCGGCGCCATCGACAAGACATGTTCCGCGAAAAACTGCGCGGTCGCGATCTTCGCGCCATAGAACGACTCGTCGTCGCTGCGTTTCTCCGATGCCACGAGCAACGCCCGAGCCATTTGCCAGCCGCCGAGAACAATGCCCGCCAGCTTCAGATACGGCACGCTGCCCGCGAACACTGCATTCGGATCGGTCTTGGCCTTCGCCACGACAAACTCCACCACCCGCGCCAACGCCAGACGTCCTGCGCTCAAATGCCGATGCATCGACGCGAACGTGTGGCCCTCGTGATCGGCGAGCTGCGCGATGGTCTGATCCAGCTGCGCGAAAATAACCTGGGCCGTTGCGCCGCCATCGCGTAAGGTCTTGCGCCCAATCAGGTCGTTGGCCTGGATCGCGGTCGTCCCTTCGTAGATGGTCAGGATCCGTGCATCGCGATAATACTGCGCAGCGCCGGTCTCCTCGATGAATCCCATGCCGCCGTGGACCTGCACGCCGAGGCTCGCGACATCGATGGAAAGCTCCGTGCTCCAGCCCTTCACGACCGGCACGAGGAACTCGTAGATCGCCTGATGACTGGCGCGCGCCGCCTCGTCAGGATGGCTATGCGCGAAATCGCAGTGCGCCGCCGCTACATACGCGAGCGCGCGCGACGCTTCCGTCAACGCGCGCATGGTCAACAACATGCGGCGTACGTCCGGATGATGAATGATCGAGACCGGCTGCTTGGCCGAGCCATCGACCGGACGACTTTGCACGCGATCCTTCGCATACGCGACGGCCTTCTGATACGCCCGCTCGGAGATTCCCACGCCCTGCATGCCGACCGCGAACCGCGCCGCGTTCATCATGATGAACATGTATTCGAGTCCGCGATTTTCTTCGCCGATCAATTGACCGGTCGCGCCGCCTGCGTCGCCAAATTGCAGCACAGCTGTAGGGCTCGCCTTGATGCCGAGCTTGTGTTCAATCGACACGCAATGGACGTCGTTGCGAGCGCCGAGCGTGCCATCGCGTTCGACGAGAAACTTGGGCACCAGGAACAGCGAAATACCTTTCACGCCATCCGGTGCGCCGGGCGTGCGCGCCAACACGAGATGGACGATGTTCTTCGCCATGTCGTGTTCGCCGTACGTGATGAAGATCTTGGTGCCGAAGACCTTGTACGTGCCGTCGCCTTGCGGCTCGGCGCGCGTTCGCACCAATGCAAGATCGGAACCCGCTTGCGGCTCAGTGAGGTTCATCGTGCCGGTCCACTCGCCGGAGATCAGCTTCGGCACGTAGAGTTGCTTCTGTTCCTCCGTGCCGGCCGTCAGTAACGCTTCAATAGCGCCGTCGGTCAGCAGGGGGCACAGGGCGAACGACATGTTCGCCGCGTTCAACATTTCGATACACGGCGTGGCGACCAGCTTGGGCAATCCCTGGCCCTCGTACTCGACTGGATGCAGCAGGCCTTGCCAGCCGCCTTCGCCGAACTGGCGAAACGCTTCCTTGAACCCGGGCGTGGTGATGACTTCGCCATCTTTCCACGCACTGGGATTCTTGTCGCCGTCGAAGTTCAACGGAGCGAGGACTTCGCCGTTGAACTTCGATGCTTCTTCGAGAACGGCCCGAGCTGTTTCGAAGCCCGCGTCTTCGAAACCGGGCAATGCCGAAATGCCGTCAATATCGGCAAGTTCCTTCATCACGAACAACATGTCCTTGATGGGCGCGCTATAGGTCATTTCGTTCTCCTCCAATCAGATACAAAAAGGGGCGCTCAGATGTCGCGCCCCTTTTTGCGGTCCCCGTTTCTCGCCGATGTATTTGCCGCTTAGCCCAGTTCTTTGACCAGATCCGGCACGACCGTGAACAAGTCGCCCACGAGGCCGTAGTCCGCGACTCCGAAGATCGGCGCTTCCGCGTCCTTGTTGATCGCGACGATAACCTTCGAGTCTTTCATCCCCGCCAGGTGCTGGATCGCGCCCGAGATGCCGACGGCGACATACAAATTCGGCGCGACGATCTTGCCCGTCTGGCCGACCTGATAATCGTTCGGTACGAAACCGGCATCGACGGCTGCACGCGATGCGCCCAGCGCCGCGCCAAGTTTGTCCGCGAGCGGCTCGAGCACTTTCATGTAGTTTTCGCCATTGCCCAAACCGCGTCCACCCGACACGATGATCTTCGCCGACGTCAATTCCGGCCGATCCAGCTTCGTCAATTCGCGGCTCACGAATTGCGATTTGCCAGCGTCCGCCGCGGCGTCGATTTTCTCTATCGACGCGCTGCCGCCTTCTGCCGCAACCGGATCGAAACCCGTTGCGCGAACGGTGACCACCTTGATCGCGTCGCTCGATTGAACCGTCGCGATCGCGTTGCCGGCGTAGATCGGACGCTCGAAGGTGTCAGCCGAGTCGACGGCCGTAATGTCGCTGATCTGTGCCACGTCCAGATGCGCGGCCACGCGCGGCGCGATGTTCTTGCCGTAAGCGGTCGCGGGCGCGAGGATGTGTGTGTAGTCCTTCGCAATGCTCAGCACCGTACCGTCGACATTTTCGGCGAGTCCATCGGCAAGTTGCGGCGCGTCGGCGAGCAATATTTTGGTGACGCCTGCGATCTTCGCAGCGGCATCGGCGGCAGCTTGCGCGTTGTGGCCCGCCACCAGCACGTGAATGTCGCCACCAATCTTCGTGGCCGCTGCGACCGTGTTCAGCGTCGCGGCCTTGATCGATGCGTTGTCGTGTTCTGCAATAACAAGAATGGTCACTTTAGAAACTCCTCACAGCACTTTGGCTTCGGTCTTCAACTTCTCGACCAGCGTCTTCACGTCCGGCACCTTGATGCCCGCGGAGCGTTGCGGCGGCTCGGCGACTTTCAGGGTCTTCAGGCGCGGCGTGACATCGACGCCCAGATCCGCCGGCTTCAACACTTCCAGCGGCTTTTTCTTGGCCTTCATGATGTTCGGCAGCGTGACGTAACGCGGCTCGTTCAGGCGAAGATCGGCCGTGATGACGGCGGGCAATGTCAGGGACAGGGTTTCCGCACCCCCATCGACTTCGCGCGCTACGGTGGCTTTACCGTCCGCTATCGTCACTTTCGACGCAAACGTCGCTTGCGGCAGGTTGGCCAGCGCGGCGAGCATTTGGCCGGTTTGGTTCGAGTCGTCGTCGATCGCCTGCTTGCCGAGGATGATCAATTGCGGCTGCTCTTTGTCGACCAACGCCTTGAGAATCTTGGCAACAGCCAACGGCTGCAGTTCCTCAGTGGATTCCACCAGGATGCCGCGATCCGCGCCAATCGCCATCGCCGTGCGCAGCGTTTCCTGACATTGCGCGACACCGCACGACACCGCGATCACTTCCGTCGCAATCCCTGCTTCCCTCAAGCGCACGGCCTCTTCGACGGCGATTTCATCGAACGGATTCATCGACATCTTCACGTTCGCGATATCCACCGCGCTGCCGTCCGGCTTCACGCGAACCTTCACGTTGTAGTCGACCACTCTCTTCACTGGTACCAGGATTTTCATGCAAATGCTCCCAAGTTACGAATACCCAAACCCAAACGATTATAACGAGTGCGCCAACCGCCGATTTCGCACGGCAAGACTGGATCGGACTCGTAAAGCCTTACACAATCGGGAAAGCTTGATATTTATAGAACGATCGTACTATTTTAAACACGAAACCATTTCGATTACAACCCGGGTTTTCGCGTAAAGCCGCTAAACAGACCAAGCTACTCTCTAAACCCGTGGAAGGAGAAAGAAACTGCAGAAGGCGCTAATCTCGTAGTCGTCGGCGTTCGCAACGCGGTGAGAAAGCTACTTTCACGCTCGCGTTCACGACCGGTAGCGGGGTCTCTCACGGCTAGCGCACGCAATCAAATGTCCGCCAGCACCCGGACATGCGCCACCACGCTGCGGCCCAATGCCGACAAGTTATACCCGCCCTCCAGACAACTCACGATTCGGCCCTTCGCGTGCCGCTTGGCCACGTTGCAAATCTGCATGGTGAGCCAGGCGTAGTCGTCCTCGACCAAGCCCATATTGCCCAGATCGTCTTCGCGATGCGCGTCGAAACCGGCCGAAACAAAGATCATCTCCGGCTTGAATTGCTCAAGCTTCGGGAGCCACATCAGATCGACGGCCTCGCGCACGGCCATGCCTTTCGTGCGCGCCGGCATCGGCAGGTTGACCATGTTCTCGGCTTGATTGTCCGCGCCGCTGTAAGGGTAGAACGGGTGCTGGAAGAAACTGCACATCAGCACCTGCGGGTCACCCGAAAAAGCAGCCTCGGTGCCGTTGCCATGGTGCACGTCGAAATCGATGATAGCCACGCGCTGCAAACCGTGGACCTCGAGCGCGTGACGCGCCGCTATGGCGACGTTGTTGAAGAAGCAAAAGCCCATCGCCCGCGCCGGTTCAGCGTGATGCCCGGGCGGACGCACGCTGCAAAACGCATTGCTGTAAGTGCCGGCGATCACGGCATCGGTGGCCGCAATGGCTGCGCCCGCGGAGCGCAGCGCGGCCTGGTACGAATGCGGCGACATCAGGGTGTCGGCATCCACTTCGATACATCCACTCAGCGGCGACGACCTCTGGATGAAATCAATATGCGCGCGCGTATGGACCCGCGCCAGCTCGGTAACGCTCGCGAGCGGTGCTTCCTCGTGCACGATCGACGTATCGATACGGCTTGCGATCAACTGATCTTCGATCGCCTGCAAGCGCGCCGGGCACTCGGGGTGCCACGGCCCCATGTCGTGGAGAAGGCAATCAGGATGGGAATAAAAGGCGGTAGCCATATGATTTGCGGCGCGGGGTCGAGTCGCGTCGCGTGTCTCGTTTGTTTGGTCGTTCTTCGGTTTGCGCGTCTCGCCTGAGTGCCGCGGCGCGGATCCTGGATGCGTGCATCCGTGATGCGTGTATTTCTATTAAGTTACCACACTGGAATTTTCGTGCGATCCGGTGTCCCGCGTCGCCTGCGGCCAGTGTTTACGGGACGGGCGCGAAAACGCGTCGGTTATACTCACCCGGCTTGCTCCAAGCCCCGCGATACCTCGCCACAATCACGCACACTATGACCTTCAAGTTTGCTTCGTTCGTCTCGCTTTTTCCGGCGCGCTTTGCGTCAGTCGCTTCACTCGTATGCGCGCTTGGCGCTATGTTCAACGGCCACGCTGTGGCGCAAGCGCAACCGCAACCCGCGACGCCGCAAGGGCAGGTGTTCGAAGAGGAAATCGTTCCCCAACGCTATGCTCACAACCCGAATGTCGACGCGTTCATCGACGATCTCGTAGCCCGCTACGACTTCGATTCCGCGGCACTGCATGCCCTGTTCGACAAGGTCAGCTATTCGACGACGGCGGTGAAGCTTGTCACGCCGTCTGCCACGCCCGCCACCAAGAACTGGCGCGCGTATCAAGGACGCTTTATCGAGCCGGTCCGTATTGCCGCCGGCGTGAAATTCTGGCGTGCGAATCAGGCCGCGCTTCAACGGGCGTCGCAGCAATATGGCGTACCACCCGAGGCCATTGTCGGGATTCTCGGCGTGGAGACAATCTATGGCCGCTACATGGGCAATTTCCGCGCGCTCGATGCGCTGACCACCCTCACGTTCGACTATCCGGACACACCGAATCGCGCTGAACGGCAGGCCACGTTCCGTAAGAACCTGGAGGACTTGCTGGTCTGGACGCACGACCAGCAAATCGATCCGACTACGGTCCTTGGCTCGTACACCGGTGCAATCGGCATCCCGCAATTCTTGCCAAGCAGCATCGTGCAGTACGCAGTAGATTTCGACGGCAATGGCAAGATCGATCTGCGGACAAGTCCCGCCGATGCGATCGGCAGTGTCGCGAATTATCTGAAGCAGCACGGCTGGGAAACCGGACGACCGGTGGTGTGGAAGATCGCTGGCGACCCGGGTAGTCAAGGCATTGCGCAAGCCGCTGCTGATGGCCAGCCCGAGCCGCACTGGTCACTCGCCCAATTGACGAAAGCCGGGATGCTGCTCGACGAGCCGAACGTCAACGCACTGTCCGAAGCGGGTACGCCGGTGGTCGTCGTGGATCTGCCTACACCCGGCCGCGCTACCGAATACACGATCGGTCTGCAGAACTTCTATGTGCTGACGCGCTACAACCGCAGTTTTTTCTACGCGCTCGCCGTGTATCAACTCGGTCAAGCCGTGAAGGCGCGAATTGACGCGGGCGATATGGGGACTTCGGCGTCGCGGTAGGCGGAACGCGATGCTGCCGGCGGTGAGTCTGGAGCGAGGGTCGCGCAGTTCTGCACCCTCCCCGCACTCCGCCAGCCTCAGGCCGGAAACACGCCTGTCGACAGGTACCTGTCTCCGCGGTCGCAGACCACGAACACGATGGTCGCATTCTCGACTTGCCGTGCCACGCGCAACGCGACTTCACATGCGCCGCCCGAGGAAATCCCGCTGAAAATCCCTTCCACCGATGCCAGTCGTCGCGCCATTGCTTCGGACGCCGCCTGACTCACGTTTTCCGTGCGATCCACGCGGCTGCGATCAAAGATCTTCGGTAAATACGCTTCAGGCCACTTGCGGATACCTGGGATACGCGATCCCTCTTCCGGCTGAGCCCCGATAATCTCGATCGCTTCGTTCTGTTCCTTCAGATACTGCGACACGCCCATGATCGTGCCGGTCGTGCCCATTGCGGAGACGAAATGCGTGATCCGTCCTTCCGTGTCGCGCCAGAGTTCAGGGCCCGTGGTTTCGTAGTGGGCAAGCGGATTGTCAGGGTTGCCAAATTGGTCGAGGATAATCCCCTTGCCTTCGCGTTGCATTTGCTCAGCCAGATCGCGAGCGTATTCCATGCCGCCGGTCACGGGCGTAAGAACGATCTGTGCGCCGTACGCGGTCATGCTCTGGCGGCGTTCGATCGACAAGTCCTCGGGCATGACCAACACCATCTTGTAGCCGCGAATCGCCGCAGCCATGGCCAGCGCAATACCCGTGTTACCACTGGTCGATTCAATCAGCGTGTCGCCCGGTTTGATACGACCTCGCTCTTCGGCCTTCTTGATCATTGACAACGCCGGCCGGTCTTTCACCGATCCCGCAGGGTTATTGCCCTCGAGCTTGCCGAGAATCACGTTGTTCCGGCTGCGGATTTCGTCGTCCGGAATCCGGACCAGTTGCACGAGCGGCGTGTTGCCGATCGTGTCTTCAATAGTCTTGTAAGCCATAGCGGATCGAGTTTGCTGCTGTCTGAACGGTCGCGTCTTAAGTGCGGGGAATTCAACGATTGTAGCCCAGCGATCTTTTCGATGCCGCCCGGCCCTACCGGGTAAAGGGACAGCGCGAGATAGCGCGGGAATAGCGTGAGCGTTTGAGCGCGGCGGCCCGCGCTGGTGCACAAATGAAAGGCAAGCAAGCGGCGCACTGATCGACCGGCGCGCCGACCGGTGCGCCCACCCGAGCGCCTACTTCTTGACGACCACGCCTGCACCAGCGGGTTTGCCCGTTGTAGCGGGCGGCGACGCTCCGGCCGACGCCACCTTGGTCGCCGGGCCGATGGTCAAGCCTTCGGCCACCAATCGATCCACCGTTTTGCCGCCCATGCCTTTCACGCGCTTGCTGAGCTCGGCCGCGTCTTTAAACGGGCCGTGTGCTTCGCGCTCATCCAGGATGGCCTTCGCCTTCGCCGGCCCAATGCCCTTGATGCCCCGTAGCGCGTCGGAATTGGCGCTGTTGATATCGACGCTGGCGAAGGCCGAACCAACGGCCAGGGCGAGCGTACAGGCTGCGAGGAATTTCTTGATCATGTGAGTCTCCCTTGAAGCCGGTCCGCGACGATCGCTGACCGGGAGACTCAGTGTAGGAAAACAGCGCCCGCTTTTATAGCTGGCCGGATAGCCAACGTACGTAGCGATCGACGCCTTCCTGGACTGTCAGGAAAGGGGCGTCGTAGCCGGCCGCGCGCAGTTTGGACTGGTCAGCCTGCGTGAAACATTGGTACTTGCCACGCAATGCGTCGGGGAAAGGGATGTATTCGATCAGGCCGCGCAGGACCAGTTCATCGAGCGACAACGCCGCCTCGCCTTCCATGGCGCGTAACGAGTTCACCACGGTGGACGCAATGTCGTTGAAGGGCTGTGCTCGCCCGGTACCCAGGTTGAAGATGCCTGACGTTCCGGGGTGATCGAAGAAGTGCAGGTTGACTGCCGTCACGTCTTCGACCGAGACGAAATCGCGTGTCTGCTCGCCGGCGCCATAGCCGTTGTACTCGCCGAACAGCTTCACTCTCCCTTCTGCACGGAACTGGTTGAAGTTGTGAAACGCCACCGACGCCATGCGCCCCTTGTGGGTCTCGCGCTGCCCGTACACGTTGAAGTAGCGAAACCCGGCGATCTGGCTACGCGCCTTCGGCAGCATCTGGCGCACGATCTGGTCGAAGAGAAATTTCGAATAACCGTAGACGTTCAGCGGCTTTTCGAGTTCCCGACGCTCCACGAATTCACTGGAACCGCCATAAACCGCCGCCGACGATGCATACAAAAACTGCACGCCTTGTTCGAGGCACGCGTCGAGTACATCGCGGCTGTAGCGGAAGTTGTTGTCCATCATGTAGCGGCCGTCGGTTTCCATTGTGTCGGAGCAGGCGCCTTCGTGGAACACGGCCTTGACCTTGCCGAAATCACCGCGTTTGAAGCGCGCGACAAACTCGGTTTTATCGAGGTAGTCGTCGATTTCGCAATCGACCAGGTTCTTGAATTTGTCGGCGCGCGTCAGGTTGTCGACCGCTATCACGCGCTCTTCGCCGCGATCGCCAAGTGCCTTGACGAGATTGCTGCCGATAAACCCGGCCGCGCCGGTAACGATGATGGTCATGGTATTTTCAGGCGAAAAGTTCGTTATAGTCGACCGTCGCCGTTCCCAGTTTTCCGACGACGATTCCAGCCGCCCGGTTGGCATATGCGATGCAGTCGATCAGCGGCACACCGGCCCCCAGCATGGTTGCAACGGTTGCAATGACCGTGTCTCCGGCACCCGAAACATCATACACTTCACGCGCATCGGCCTTGATGTGGACGGTCGTTTCAGCGGTGAAAAGCGTCATGCCCTCTTCTGATCGAGTAAGCAGCAGCGCATCCAGATCGAGTGTTCGACGCAATGCCGTGACGCGCGCCAGAAGGTCTGCTTCCGACTTCCAGTGACCGACCACTTCACGCAATTCCGCGCGATTGGGCGTGATCAGCGTAGCCCCCCGATACCGGTCCCAGTCATCGCCCTTCGGATCGACCAGCACGGCTTTGCCCGCGCGCTTCGCATCGGCGATCATTTGCGTGACGTGGGTCAGACCGCCCTTCGCATAATCCGACATGAGGATCACGTCGTGTTGCGGCAGAAGGGTTTCGAAGCGCGCGAGGCAAGCGCTCAGGACCTCGTGCGTCGGCGAATTTTCAAAGTCGACTCGCAGCAATTGTTGTTGCCGCGACAGCACCCGCAACTTGATGGTCGTGAGCAAGGCGGGATCGCGCTCGAGATACGCACTTACGCGGCTCTCATCCAGCAACTTCACGATGCACTCGCCCGGCTCGTCATGCC
>NZ_JBAUSA010000739.1:0-10666 GCF_049581465.1 Caballeronia sp.
AGATTGGCGGCACGACGTATGACAACGTGTCGGGTGCAGTTGTTGCAGCAGGTACGGCGGCAACGGATGCACTGACGGCTTCGACCGACTCGGTGAAGTACGACTCGAGCGCGCACGACAAGGTCACACTGGGCGGCACAGGCAAGCCGGCGGTGACGTTGACTAACGTTGCCAACGGTAAGGCCGATGCTGACGCCGTCAACATGTCGCAGTTGAACGCGATGGGCGGGAAGGTTGATTCGAACGGCGTCGCGCTGAACTCTTTCGTTGCCTACGATGACGCAACCAAGAAGTCGGTGACATTGGGTGGCGGCACGGCCGGAACCCAAATCCATCAGGTTGCCGACGGTACGTCTGATCTGGATGCGGTCAACTTGAAGCAGTTGAACGCCATGAACAGCAGCCTGATTGCGGTAGGCGCGAGCCTGAAATACATCCGTTTTGGCGCTTCGCAAGGCATGACGGCGATGGCATCGGGTACGGATTCGATCGCATTCGGCGGTGATGCCTTCGCAAACGGTGTTGGCTCTGTCGCGATTGGTCGCAAGTCCGCTGCGTCCGGCATCAATGCCATGGCTTTCGGCCTCGGCTCGAACGCCAGCGCAGACAACTCGGTAGCACTAGGCGCAGGCTCAATGGCGTCTGATCAAAACACGGTGTCAGTCGGTAGCTACAAACTTCAGCGTCGAGTTGTGAACGTTGCAAATGCTCAGGATGAAACCGATGCGGTTAATCTTGGCCAGGTCAACGAGTTGATCAAGGAGTCGACGGTTGCCAAAGCGTCGTTGCTGAAATCGACGTTGCGCGCGGCAGTCAGCGATGCTTTCCCGCCCTCGTCGTTGACGCCGGACCAATTGGTGAAATCGGGCCCGACGGACAAGGCTGGCCAGATCGAGGCCATGGGCACCGACTCGATTGCAATGGGTCTCAACGTTCACGCAACGCAAAACGGTGCCGTGGCGATTGGTCAGGGCGCTGCGTCGAGCGGTAACAACTCGGTGAGCATCGGTGTGAACACGATTTCGGTGGGTGATTCATCGACCGCGATCGGTGTAAATGCACAGGCAATGGGCGATCGCTCGCTGGTTATTGGCAAGGCTTCTTATGCCAATGCAGACGACAGCGTAGCGATTGGCAATAGCAACATCGTCGATGACCTTGGGCTGAAGACTGTTGCAATCGGCAACGCTAATACGGTTACCGGCGCGGGTTCGGTCGTGATTGGTAATTCCAACAAGCTGTCGACTGCCAACACGTTCGTGTTCGGTAGCAACATTACCGGCACGGACCTGAATGGCAAGGGCGGAGCGAACAGCATCGTGCTGGGTAACGGCAGTGATGCATCGCAAAGCAACGTTCTGTCGATCGGTGCGAAGGGTAGCGAGCGCAAGATCGTGAACGTGGCTGCTGGTACCACGACCACGGACGCGGTGAATTATGGTCAGATGAACAAGGCCATCGCGGACGCTGGCACGGGCGGTGGCGGTTCCACTCTGATCACGCAAGCCGGTGCTGGTGCTGACCTGCTGGTTGGCAGCAAAACGGACGGCACCCTTGTGAACTTTGCAGGCACGAATGGCGTGACACGTGAACTGACCGGTGTATCGGCAGGCACGAAGGCTACGTCGGCAGTGAACCTTAGCCAGTTGACGCCAGTAGTAGCAGCGCTGGGCGGTGGTGCGACGATCGATCCGACGACGGGTGCTGTAACGGCTCCGACGTACTCGATCGGCGACAAGCCGGTGCACAATGCAGGTGATGCGTTCAAGGCGATCGACACCAACCTCACCAGCTTGAACACCACGGTGGCGGACATGGCCGGTTCGACCGGTAATGGCATGGTTGTCCAGGACCCGACGTCGCGTGACATCACGGTTGGCGCGCTTAATGACGGCAACACAGTCAACTTCGCAGGGACTGCGGGCAACCGCAGGCTCACCGGTGTAGCTGCCGGCGACGTGAGCTCGTCGAGCTTCGACGCGATCAACGGTACGCAGCTGTACAACGCTGCTAGCGGTCTGGCAACGGCGATCGGCGGCGGTGCGGCGGTCAATTCGGACGGCTCGATCACGCAACCGTCGTTCAATGTTGGCGGCAACACCGTGCATAACATGGGCGATGCGATCACCAACATCGACGGCCGTGTTACTAACAACTCGAACAGCCTGACCGAACTGCAGACAACCGTGAACAACATCACCGCAGGTGGTGGAGTTGCAACGCCGAACGCAGTGGCGTACGACTCGGCGGCGCATGACAAGTTGACGGTCGGCAAGGACAGCCCTACGGCTACCGCCCTGATCACTGGCTTGACGGCTGGGGATATTTCAAGTGCCACCAGCACGGACGCAGTAACCGGCGGCCAGTTGTTCGCTACCAATCAGGACGTGGCGGCTCTTCAGCAATCCGTGCAGAACATCGGTACGACGGGCGCAGCAGGTATCGGCATCAACGGTATCAACGGTACTAATGGCGCGGACGGCACGCCGGCTGCAGTAGCATCGGCCACGGGCAGTGACGCAATCGCGATGGGCGACAACGCTTCGGCTTCCGGCGATCACGCTGTTGTGATTGGTGGCGGCGCGAGTGGCACGGGTGACGGCACGATCGCCATCGGTGGTAAGTCGAATGCGAGCGGTACTGATTCCATCGCTATCGGCAACAACGCTTCGGCTCCGGCTAACAACGCGGTGGCTCTGGGTGCAAACTCGGTTGCTGATCGTGACAACAGCGTTTCCATGGGTTCCGAAGGCAACGAGCGTCAGGTGACGAACGTGGCTGCCGGTACGAAGGGTACGGATGCGGTCAACCTGAACCAGATGAACTCGGCTGTTGGTGGTGTTGCTCGTAAGGCATACAGCGGTATTGCGGCAGCCACTGCGCTGACCATGATCCCGGATGTCGATGCGAACAAGACGCTGTCGATCGGTATTGGTGGCGGTACGTTCCAGGGCTACGCAGCAACGGCCATTGGCGGTACGGCTCGTATCACGCAGAACATCAAGGTGCGCGTTGGCGCGGGTTGGTCTGCAGCGGGTACGACGGTTGGTGCTGGTGCTTCGTACCAGTGGTAATCGAAGTCTGATCTGAGAGAAATCCGGTTCGTAAGAGCCGGGTTTTTCGAAGAGCTGGTCTTCAAAAATTTAAAGCGGGTTCCTCTTCGGAGGAACCCGCTTTTTTTATGCGGCGTGAAAATCCAGCTCAGCTAATTTCCCACGCGCCTCCTATCCAGCACGCCCTTCGCCTCAGCAAGTCTCTCCGCAAACTCCGGCCCCCGCGCCAACGCCACCCCCACCGCCAAAATGTCGCCTATCGCCAGATGCGATACCCGAGATGTCATCGGCGAGAAAATGTCCGTGTCTTCGTCTACGTTCGCGAACAAACCCACGCTCGCCAGACGCGCCAGCGGTGAATTTCCATGCGTGATCGCGATGACCTTCGCGCCGCTGTCCAGCGCCGACTTCACCGCGTCGAGTATGTCGCGCGTGCGGCCCGTGTTCGAGATAACCACGACCACATCCCCCGCGCCCAGCAACGCAGCCGATGTCGTGTAGGTGTGCGGATCGGAATACGCGACGCTCGGTACGCCGAGCCTGAAGAACTTGTGCTGGACATCGAGCGCGGCAATGCCCGATCCGCCCGCGCCGTAAAACTCGATCCGCCGCGCTTCGGCAAGCAGGGTGATCGCCGCAGCCACGCTGTCCGATGACAAACTATTGCGGACCTGCAGCAACGCGCCAATGGTCCGGTCGAGCACTTTTGCCGCGACGCCGGCGGCGGGCTCATCGGCGCGGACATCGCGGAACACGGCCGGCGCGGGAACGACGGACGCAATGCTCTGCGCCAGCCGGATCTTGAACTCCCGGAATCCCGAAAAACCCAGTGCCTGGCAAAACCGCGCTATCGTCGGCTGGCTGACGCCCGCTCGCTTGGCAAAGTCCGTCATGGCCAGATCCAGCACTTCGCGCGGCGCCTCCAGGACGTAATCGGCGAGCTTGCGCTCGGAGGGGCGCAACTGCTCGCGCATTGCTTCGACTTGGGACAGCAACATCGGGAATCTCGCCTATGCTGGAAATGCGTGGACTATAGCTGATTGACCGAAATGTACAAAAACTACACGATATATCGCGGTTCAGAGCATTTCAAATCACCGCGGCAAGCGCGCAAAGTAAGCCATTGCATAAGAATTACAACGTAAAGTAAGGGTTTTCCAGATGGAATTTATGTAGTTTTTCTACTAGAATTCCTACTCACGACACGGGCACGCCTCAAAAACAAAACTTCCCCGTCCCCGCGACCGTTCAACCCGGCGTCAACGCCCGCTCGCCGACACGAGCCGAAGGAGTTTCGATGGTTTCCCCGCATTCGCATTTGAAAAAAGTTACCCAGCGCGTGATCGAGCGCAGCAAGCCGACGCGTGCAGCCTATCTGGCGCGTATCGACGGCGCGCAAGGTCATTTCCCGGCGCGCGGCGCGCTCTCATGCGCGAACCTTGCGCACGGTTTTGCTGGCCTTGAAGGCCAGGAGAAGATCGCGATCAAGGCGGTTCGCGAACCGAACATCGGCATCGTTTCGTCTTATAACGAGATGCTTTCCGCCCACGCGCCGTTCAAGAATTACCCCGACATCATCAAGCACGCTGCCCGCGAAGCGGGCGGCGTGGCGCAGTTCGCGGGCGGCGTTCCGGCCATGTGCGACGGCATCACGCAAGGCAACGCGGGCATGGAACTGTCGCTGTTCTCGCGCGAAGCGATCGCGATGAGCACGGCCGTCGCGCTGACCCACAACATGTTCGATGCCGCTTTATGCCTCGGTATCTGCGACAAGATCGTGCCGGGCTTGCTGATCGGTGCGCTGCAGTTCGGACATCTGCCGACCATTTTCGTGCCCGCAGGTCCGATGACCAGCGGCCTCACGAACGACGACAAAGCCAAGGTCCGCCAGCAATTCGCGACCGGCGGATGCGACCGCGGCGCGTTGCTCGAAGCGGAAGCGGCGGCTTACCACGGCCACGGCACCTGTACGTTCTACGGAACGGCAAATAGCAACCAAATGCTGATGGAAGTCATGGGGCTGCATCTGCCGGGTTCTGCATTCATCCACCCGCATACGCCGTTGCGAGACGCGCTCACGGCCGAAGCCGCGAGACGCGTGCTGGAACTGACCGTGGAACGCGGCCATTACACGCCGGTCGGCCATGTCGTCGATGAAAAGGCGATCGTGAACGGCATCGTTGCGTTGCTGGCAACGGGCGGTTCCACCAATCACACGCTGCATCTGGTGGCGATTGCGCGGGCAGCGGGCATCGTGATCGACTGGAATGACTTCGATGAACTCTCGCAAGCCGTGCCGCTGACCGCGCGGATCTATCCGAACGGCAAGGCCGACGTGAATCATTTCCACGCGGCGGGCGGCGTTGCGTATCTGGTACGTGACCTGCTTCAGGCGGGCCTGCTGCACGAAGACGTGACAACCGTCGCTGGCAAGGGCCTGAAGCACTACACGCGCGAGCCGAAACTGCTCGATGGCAAGCTGAAATGGGTCGACGGCAGCGAAACCAGCCATGACACGAAAGTGCTGCGCAGCCACAAGGAACCGTTCGCGCCGGATGGCGGTTTGCGCCTGATGCAGGGCAAACTCGGCCGCGGCGTGATCAAGATCTCGGCGGTGGCGGACGCACATCGGTATGTGAAGGCGCCGGCTATCGTGTTCGAATCGCAGGAAGACGTGCAGGAAGCGTTCGATAACGGCGAACTCAAGCGTGATTTTGTCGCCGTCGTGCGGTTCCAGGGCGCGCGGGCAAACGGCATGCCGGAGTTGCACCGGTTGACGCCGCTTCTGGGCGTGTTGCAGGATCAGGGCTTCCACGTTGCGCTGGTGACGGACGGCCGGATGTCGGGTGCGTCGGGCAAGGTTCCTGCTGTGATCCACATTTCGCCGGAAGCGTTGCTGCATGGCCCGATAGGCAAGGTGCGCACGGGCGACATGATCGTTATCGATGCGAACAAGGGTGTGCTCGACGTCGAGATCGATGAGAACGAATGGGCGGCGCGCGAGGTCGAGCAGCCAAAGCATCAGGCGGCGAACGAAGTCGGTTTCGGGCGCGAACTCTTTGGCGTGTTCCGCGCGGCGGCGATGCCTGCGGAATTGGGCGCATCGGTGTTCGGCCCCATGGTCGGCGAAGTGGCACCGCAATAGACATGAAGACATGAAGTTCCGCGAGAACCTGAGAGCACTTGCGAGCACGGCAAAGAGAAGCACGAAGAAGCGCGAGCCAAACATACAAAGGAGCAACATATGAAATCAGTCAGCGAAATCGTACGTCTGGGCCCGGTGATTCCGGTCCTCGCGTTCGAGTCGGCCGAGCAGGGTGAAAACGTCTCGCGCGCATTGCACGCGGGCGGCGTCAAGGTGCTTGAGATCACGCTGCGCACGGCTGCTGGGTTGGAAGCTATCGAACGGGCAAGCCATCTGTCCGACGATATCGTGGTGGGCGTCGGCACCATCACCAAGCCCGAGCACTGCGGGCAGGCCAAGAAAGCGGGCGCGCAATTCGGTGTATCGCCGGGTTTGACGAAGGAGATTCATCAGGCCGCGCTGGATGTGGGCTTGCCGTTGCTGCCGGGCGTGATGACGCCGACCGACATCATCCAGGCGATGGAATTCGGTTATGAAATCGTGAAGCTGTTTCCGGCGCAACAGGCGGGAGGTGTCTCGATGCTGCAAGCGCTCAACGGCCCGTTCCCCGGCCTGAAGTTCTGCCCGACTGGCGGCATCACTGCGGAAACCGCGCCGAATTTCCTGGCGCTGCCGAACGTGGTGTGTGTTGGCGGATCGTGGTTGACGCCGAAAGCGGCGCTGGCCGCGCATAACTGGGAAGAAGTGACGCGTCTCGCGCGTGCGGCAAGTTTGCTGGCGCCATCGAAGGGATAAGTCTCGCTGTTGCCGAAAGCCAGGAACACAAAAGCCTTTGCGGTGCGCCAACCAGCGCTCAGCAAAGGCTTTTTCATATTCCGGAACAGTTGCCGCACAGTTTTCGTTCGCTGCAAGTAACATTGCGTCTCAGTGACTCGCCGACTGCGTGTGTGCTTGGCCTCTACCTGCTTGGCAAATGCGCCACCCGGGCGCTAACCCAGTAAGTGACAGCAAACGCACCCGCAAACCAAAAAATCTAAACAAACGAAGGAGACGCTTCATGGAGCCAGTCCACGGCAGCATGCTGCTGGTGTATGCGGTTATCGCTATCGTTCTGCTGATCTTGTTGATCACGCGATACAAGGTTTACCCGTTCCTCGTTCTGATCATCGTTTCGTTGCTATTAGGCCTGGCTGTCGGCATGCCGATGGACACCATCGTCAAGGCGTTCGAAACCGGCAATGGCAACACGCTCGGGCACATAGCGGTCGTGGTCGGGCTTGGCACGATGCTCGGCAAGATGATGGCCGAATCGGGCGGGGCGGAGCGCATTGCGAATACGCTGATTAGCTGGTTTGGCGAGAAATATATTCACTGGGCCATGATGTGCGTGGCGATTATCGTCGGCTTGCCGGTGTTTTTCGAAGTCGGTTTCGTGCTGCTGATTCCCATTGCGTTCAACGTGGCGAAACGCACGAACAAGTCGCTGCTGCTGATCGGCTTGCCGATGGTCGCCGGACTCTCGGTCGTGCACGGGCTGATTCCGCCGCACCCGGCCGCGCTGCTCGCGGTGCAGGCGTATCACGCGGATATTGGCAAGACGATCATGTACGGGTTGATCGTCGGTATTCCCACGGCCATTGTCGCCGGTCCGCTGTTTGCGCTGCTGATCCACAAGCACATCAAGTTGCCGGAGAACAATCCGCTGGCGGCGCAATTCACGGAGTCACACACGGAAGGTGCAACGCGCGAGCTCCCCAGCTTCGGCATTACGCTCTTCAGCATTTTGCTGCCCGTGATCCTGATGCTGGTCGGCAGTTGGGCCGACCTGTTCACCACGCCGAAAACGCTTCCGAATAGCCTGCTGCACTTCTTTGGCAATACGGACGTTGCGTTGCTGGTCGCCGTGCTGTTCAGCTTCTGGAGTTTCGGGGCATCGCGGGGATTCGATCGCGCGCAGATCCAGAAGTTTTGCGGCGAATGTCTTGCGCCTATCGCGGGGATTACGCTGATCGTGGGCGCGGGCGGCGGCTTTGGCAATGTGTTGCGCGAGAGCGGGATTTCGCAGCAGCTCGTGGCCACGGCGTCGGCTGCGCATTTGTCGCCGTTGTTGCTGGGCTGGTTCGTCGCGGCGCTGATTCGCCTGGCCACCGGTTCCGCGACCGTTGCCATGACGACTGCTTGCGGCATTGTTGCGCCGATCGCACTGGCAGCAGGCGCGAGCGTGAGTCCGGAGCTGCTGGTGCTCGCGACGGGCTCGGGCTCGCTGATTTTCTCGCATGTGAACGACGGCGGTTTCTGGCTGATCAAGGAATATTTCGGCATGACGGTCGGCCAGACATTCAAGACGTGGTCGCTGTGCGAGACGATTATTTCGGTAATGGGTTTGGGTTTGACTTTCGCGCTTTCGACGGTCGTGTGAGGAGGCTTCAATGATATTAATTGCGATGGGCGTATCCGGTTGTGGCAAGACGACGATCGGCGAAATGCTGGCTGAACGGCTGAAGTGCGATTTCGCCGATGCCGACAGTTTTCACAGCCAGGCGAACAAGGACAAGATGCACAAGGGCATCGCGCTCACGGACGAAGACCGCTGGCCGTGGCTTGCTGCAATCCGGGCATCGATAGAAGAAAAGCAGGCGGACGGCACCACCCACGTGTATGCGTGTTCGGCGTTGAAGCGCGTGTATCGCGATATTCTTCGGCACGGCGATAAGGACGTGACGTTTGTTTATCTGAAGGGAAAGCCAGAATTGCTGAGGGAGCGGATCAAGACGCGCACGGGTCATTTCTTCGATCCGGCGCTGCTGCAAAGCCAGCTCGATACGCTCGAGCCGCCCGGTCCGGATGAAGCCGTCGAGGTGGATATTGCACTTACGCCGGAACAGATCGTGGATAAGGTGCTAAATGAAGTGAAGGAGCGCTGACTTTAAGAAACTATTTCAGATTGCACAGATCAAGGTAAATAGCGAAACATTCGAATGTCTGAATAATCGCGGATTCACGCATTAATCTGGTGCCGCATTAAAGAAAAAGACCGTTTCAGCGCCAAGCTGGACCGGTCTTTTGCTTTTCTATAACGTGGAGCGCGGTCGCAAACGTATTGTCCCTCCTGTGGCATCTGAGGCATATCCATGCCAAAAAATAAGACAGTTTTAGGGGGAGTTCTTAGTTGTTTCCCAGCTTTGGAACACTGTTCGGTGAATTGTGGCCGGGCATGGCGAGATATCCATGTAATTAGGATTTTTCCCGTATGTAGCAACGTGTTCCGCAATCAGAATCGCAGTTCTCGCATGAAGCCTGCGTGGCAGCAACTTCTTTGCGGTACTTGGCCGGAGCCATATGAATTGTCCGCTATCTCGCGGGTTTCAGGTTCCGTCGATTTCTCGGTAATACAAGGTATAAAGAAATGGCGACTATCTCTCCCTCTAAAGCAGTCATTACGTCGGTAGGCGGCGCAACCGGCGGCGGCACGTCGAGCAGCGCGCAACCGGTGATCACCGGCACAGCCACCGCGGGGACCTATGTCAACGTGTACGACGGCGTTCGCCTGATCGGCACGGCAACGGTAGCGGCGAACGGCACGTGGAGCTTCACGGCGCCGGCCAGCCTCAAAGGCGGCACGCATTCGTTCACGGCGATTGACGTGGGCAGCGACGGCAGCTACGGCACCTCGTCCACTCCCATGTCGGTGATCATCCCGTCGGGCACGCCCGTTGTTCCGCCCCAGCCGGTGATCAACGGCATGACGGACGACCAGGGCCATCCGCTGCCGAATCCGACGAACGACCCGCATCCGTCCATGAACGGCACGGGCACGCCGGGCGACACGATCACCATGTACGACGGCAACACGCCGATCGGTTCGACCATCGTTGGTCCGGACGGCAAGTGGGTCGTCAAGCCGACGACTGATCTCTCCAACGGCACACACGACATCTATGTGATTGAAACGAACCCGGCCGGTGTGCCGAGCGTGCCGTCGGATCACACGAGCGTGATTATCGACACGAAAGTGCCGGCCACACCGGCGGCGCCCGTGCTGACCGACGGCAGCGGTAACGCCATTCCCGCGGGCAGCGCGACCAGCGACGGCCATCCGCATATCAGCGGCACGGGCGGAGCGGGCGACAAAATCACGGTGTACGACAACGGCACGGTGATCGGTTCGACCACCGTGGGTCCGGACGGCAAGTGGTCGTACACGCCGACCACCGACCTGTCGAACGGCACGCACAGCATCACCGTGATCGATACGAACGCGGCGGGTGCGCCGAGCACGCCGTCGACGCCGATCGTGATCAAGATCGACACGAGCGAGCCGCTTCCGCCGGCGGCGCCCACGCTGACCGACGACAGCGGTCACGCCATTCCTTCCGGCAGCACCACGAGCGACGGCCATCCGCATATCAGCGGCACGCGCTCGGTGGCGGGCAACACGATCACGGTGTGGGACGGCCTGACGGTACTGGGTACGGCTACGGTGGCGGCGAACGGCACGTGGACGTTCACGCCGTCGAAGGACCTGTCG
>NZ_JBAUSA010000740.1:0-1846 GCF_049581465.1 Caballeronia sp.
ATGGGGGATACGGTCGCTGCACCGTCTTCGGAATGATGAGTGGCTTGTTGACGTGGTAGTACTTGCCGTCAAACTCGACCTGCTCTTCCGTCAGCAGCCGCTTGATGAGAACCACCTCTTCTTCGAGTTGCTCATAGCGCAGCTCTTTCTCGCCCAACTGCCCCTCCGCGAGGGCATCCTTTTCGCTGATCCCGGCGATCAGGTTCATATAGAGCCGCCCATTCGACAGCTGCTCGAACGTCGAAATCATCTTGGCCTGTGCGACCGGATGAATAAATCCGGGCTTCATCGCAACCAGCGCTTTGATTCGGGAAGTGCGGCTGACCAGAAACGACGCCGCGACCCATGCATCCCAGCAGTGAGAAGAAACCGGCAACAGCATGTAGTCGAAGCCGGCGTTTTCAGCGGCGACGGCCACGCGTTCGAAGTGTTCGAGTGATTGGGGAATGCTCTTCGACGGATCGCTGAAAGCGGTCGTGTCGCCGAGGGAGGGGCAAAACCAGCCCATGGAAAGTGGGGAATTCATGATGCGTCTCCTTGTGTCCTGCCTGATTTGCCTCTATATCAGCACCTCCAGTCGTATAAGTAAAATGAAGTGTTATTATTCAGTCCATGCACAAAATTAATACGTCCACATTCGACCTCAACCTGCTGACGGTATTTCTCGTACTGTGGGAGACGCGAAGCGTGACGAAGGCGAGCGACCGGCTAGCGCTAAGCCAACCCGCTGTCAGTCACGCATTGCGGCGTCTGCGCGATGCCATGGGTGACGAACTGTTCGTGAACGCGAAACGCGGCCTGGTACCAACGCCGCGCGGCGAAGCCTTGATTGATCCAGTTCGCGAAGCATTGGAGAAAATCAACCTTGCTCTGACGGAGCAAGACACATTCATTCCATCAATAGCGCAACGGCAATTCAATATTGCGGCTGGAGATCTGGTCGAGTTTTCGATCCTGCCGCAACTGGTGGAGCAGATCGGAAGACTGGCGCCAGGCATCGTGATCCGGATAGCGCCCATCCCCGAAGGCCCCCTCGCCATAGAACAGCTGGAGTCCGGCGCGCTGGATGCGATTATCGGCGCGCATTCAATTCACGGAACGGGCATCAACAACGAAACACTTGCGCAGATCAGCGTAGCGACCTTGATCTGGAAGCGCGAGAATCTTGGCAAACGGCGTTTCCCCTTGGCGCTCTATCTGAAACGGCCGCATGTCGTCATCCGCACGACTGATCGCCAGGGAACGATCGTCGATCAGACACTCGCGGAACGTGGGTTGCAACGGCAAATCGGCGCGGTTGTTCAGAACTTCATGGCGATGCCCATGCTCGCGGCGCGAACAGGCTACATCTGCAATGTTCCCAGCAGCATGGCGGGAACATTCGCTGACTTGTTCGACCTGAGTGTCCACGAACCGCCCATTGCCTTTCCTCCCACTCCGATGTTCATCTCGTGGCACAAGCGTTTCGACGGCGACACGGCACATGCTTGGATGCTGGAACAGATCCGCTCTGCGTTAGCGACCGTCTGAATTTTCGCCTGGCGGGAGTGGCCCTGCATCGCCGACCTACACGCGCCCCCTCACGCCTACAGCGCAGCAGCGTGGGGAATGGACAGACGGGGCATGAGTTGGTCAACCAAAGCTAGAATGCAGAAGGTAACGCTAACGAATGTGGGTAACCATGCCAGTCGACAACTTCGACAACCGTGTCGGGCTACGCATAGTCCCCAACCGGGTCGTCCGGCATCGTGTGTTCGACCGATTTTTCATGCTCCTCTCGGGCGGCTTCGGACGGCGACAAGGGTGGCTCGCCGGCGGGCTTCCGCGCCGGCCGTGGGGTCGCCTT
>NZ_JBAUSA010000741.1:0-9037 GCF_049581465.1 Caballeronia sp.
GAACTGGACGAAACTGTGCCGATCACCTCGGTGTACGCGTGGGCGGGACCGCAGGACTTGCCCGTCGTGGTGATTCCAGGGGGAGAGCATTTCTTTCATCGGAAGCTTCATATTTTGAAGAAGATCATCGTCGATGCATGGCGCTGATTGCGCGGGCTTGCGGCCCAAACCTCCCCCCAGGCACCGCCGCCCAAATCCACCCTGCAAATCATCAATCTGCTGCAAATCAAGGCACTTTTGCGGCAAATGCCGATGCTCCCGTGCGTATAATGGCGCAGACTTTTGCGCCGTAACCTGTCGCTCCAGCGCTCGCCGTAGCGCATGCGCCCCGTGTTTCGTATAACCCGCGAGTTGAACGCTTTCCTTCAGGGGAAACGCCAACTCGCCGATGCCTCTTCTGCCAATCCGAACCTATGCGCTTTTCCCCTTCCGGTTTATCCCTCGTCCCGCATTCCTTCGTTCACCGCGCTGTTGCCACCGCCATCGTCATTCCCGCCACGCTGTTCGCGGCGAGTGCGTTCGCGCAAGTGCCGCCGCCGGATGTCACCGCGCGCTCCTGGGTGCTCGTCGACGCAACCAGCAACCAGGTCCTCGCTTCCGGTAATCCGGACGAGCGTGCCGAGCCGGCATCGCTGACCAAGCTGATGACCGCGTATCTCGTCTTCGACGCGCTCAAGTCGAAGAAGATCAACATGGAACAGACCGTCATGCCGAGCGAGGCCGTGCGCCGCGTGGGCACCGACGAGTCGCGCATGTTCATCGAGGCGAACAAGCCGGTGACCGTCCATGACCTCGTGTACGGCTTGATTATCCAGTCTGGTAACGACGCGGCCATCGCGCTCGCCGAACTCGTGGGCGGCAGCGAGTCGAATTTCGTCGCGCAGATGAACGCGACGGCCACGCGGATCGGCATGAAGCACACCCATTTCGCCGATGTGAACGGCATGCCTGACGCGCAGCACTACACGACAGCGGGCGATCTGGCCGTGCTCTCCACGCGGCTGATCCGCGACTTTCCCGAGTACTACGGCATCTTCTCGGTACGCGATTTCACCTACAACAAGATCAAGCAGCCCAACCGCAACCGCTTGCTGTGGATCGACTCCACGGTCGACGGCCTGAAGACCGGCCACACGCAGGCTGCCGGGTATTGCCTGATCGCGTCGGCCAAGCGCCCGCTGGACGGGGTGCCGGATACGAGCCGCCGCCTGGTCGCCGTGATGATGGGCGAGCCGAAGGAGCACAACCGGGTTCAGGACAGCCTGAAGATGCTCAATTACGGCTATACGGCCTATGACGCGCTGCGTCTCTACAAGGCGGGTCAGGTGATCGAGTCGCCGCGTGTCTACAAGGGCACGGAGAACATGGTGAAGGCGGGCGTGGAGACCGATCAGTACATTACGGTGCCAAAGGGCATGGGCGACAAGGTCAAGCCAGTGGTCACGCATTACGACACCATCGTCGCGCCGATCAAGCAGGGCCAGCAGATCGGCACCGTGAAAATGGTGGCGGACGGCAAGGAAGTCGCTCAGTTTCCGCTGGTCGCGTTGCAAGACGTGCCGCAAGCCGGGTTTGTCGGCCGGACCTGGGATTCCCTGCTGATGATGTGGCAAAAGAAGAAGTAAGCTTTGGAAACGCCCGGGGTCGCGGTTCAACTCAGTTAAGCGCAGTTGAAAATTCGTGTCTCCGGCGCCATCTATGCTGGCTGTATGACGCTCGGGAAGGTCCCGGCGTCCCATGATGGAGAAAGCCATGAGCTCACCTGATATCGACGCGCTGTTCGACTTCCCCTGCGATTTTCCGATTAAGGTCATGGGTGCAACGCACCCGGATTTTCATAACGCGGTCGTGACCGTGCTCCGCGAATTCGACGGCGAGTTTGACGTGACGCGCATCGAAACGCGACCGTCGTCCGGCGGCAAATACACCGGCCTGACCGTTACCGTGCGCGCGCAGAACCGCGCCCATCTCGACGATATCTACCGCGCGCTCACCAGCCACCCCATGGTCAAAGTGGTGCTATGACCGGTTTCTTTGCGTCTGGCGTGCTGTCGTAGAGTTGCTTGAAGCGCGTGGCTTCGTCGACGATCCAGACGCGAAAGTCCTGCACGCGCTGCGTGGCAAGCGATCCGGGCGTGCAAACAAAAAAGTAGGTCCACGGGCTCGGCGCGTCAATGTTGAACAGGCGCACGATCCGGCCCGCCGCGATTTCCTGCATCGCGAGCGTTCGGCGCACCAGCCCAATTCCCTGGCCCGCAATTGTCGCCTGAAGCAGGTTCGACGAATCCTCATAAGAAATACCTCGCTTAGGCTCCGCGAAGTCCGCGATCCCTGCGGCCTCGAACCATGGAGCCCAAAGTTCGTCGTTCGAACGCAGAAGCGGCAGCGTGGCGAGTTCGGCGGGCGTGCGCGGCAATGCGCCACCGCGGAAATCCGGCGAACACGCGGGGAAAAACACTTCATCCAGCAGTTTCTCGACGTACAGCCCCGGATATTTCCCTGAGCCGAAGCGAATCGCGACATCCACGTCGTCGCGCGTGAAATCGGTCAGCACAAAGGTCGAAAGCAATTCGAGGTCGATCTGCGGATGCCTTTCGATAAACCCGCCAATCCGTGGCGTCAGCCAGCGCGCCGAAAATGACGAAAGCGTCGATACCACCAGCCGCCGGTCGCGATCGCCGGATCTGACCTGGCGCGTTGCATCGACGAGGGCGATGAGTGCGGTGCGGACATCGGTGGCATAAAGGCGGCCGACGTCCGACAAGCGCACGCGCTTGCCGTTGCGAACGAATAAAGCCACGCCGAGGTCGGCTTCGAGCGCACGAATCTGATGGCTGACTGCGCCATGGGTGACGAAGAGTTCGTCGGCGGCGCGCGAAAAGCTTTCGTGCCGCGCGGCGGCTTCGAAGGCGCGCAGCGCATTGAGGGCGGGAAGTTGTCGAAGGTCCATGGACTATCACCAAAGGGGTGCTTGTGAATTTATCTCACATATCGACGAAAATTGCTCGTTTGGACTAAACCCTTGTCTAGCATACTCTTGTAGTCATAGAAACGAATTTTGGCGGAGGTTGAGATGCGAGAAATATCGACAAGTATCATCTTTGAAATCGCCGACGGGGAAGTCGTACCGATGCGGATTGGCCGTAGCGTAAAACTGACGGTGCAAGGTGCGGCGGTCTGGGCGACGCGCAGCAACGACACGGAGGACTACTGGCTCGCGCCAGGCGATACGCTCAAGCTGCGCGAACGCGAACGGCTGTGGCTCAGTGCGGAAACCGGGCAGCGCGCTCAAGTTGTATTCACGCTCGCGCCGCGCTGTGACCAACGAGCGATCGGCTGGCTGGCGCGCCGCATCGAGAGGCTTTCGCGCCGGTTTGGCTCGGGATGGCGCACGGTTTGACGCCGATTGAGTGGCGTTCCACGTTTTGCTGGCCGGCGAGGTCGACGGTATTTCGGTAAACTGCCGAAACCATGTCTACCACGCCGGTTTCACTTTCCCCCGCCGAAGCCCCTCCGCGCGCCATCATCTCCTCGGTGGCGCAACCGGTGAATGTGCGCCGGCGCGGCCTTGAGCCTTACGCAGAAAGCTTCGACGCCATGCGTGCTTTCACGGACGCTCGCACGGCGGACACCGTCGACGAAATCTGGCTCGTCGAACATCCCCCCGTCTTCACGCTTGGTTTAGCCGGCGATTCCTCGCATCTCCTCAACGCGAGTAGTGGGATTCCGCTCGTGAAAGTCGATCGCGGCGGGCAGATCACGTATCACGGGCCGGGACAGGTCGTGGCGTATCTCCTGCTCGATCTCCGGCGCCGCAAACTCATGGTCCGCGAGCTTGTGCGGCGGATCGAGGACGGCGTGATCGATACGCTCGCGTCGTATAATCTCGGCACGCAACGCAAGGCTGGCGCGCCAGGCATTTACGTGGCGCCGTCGGAGCATGCCGAACACACGGGCGCGAAGATCGCGGCGCTGGGCCTCAAGATACGCAATGGCTGCAGCTACCACGGTGTCAGCCTCAACGTGAATATGGACCTGCAACCGTTTCTCGCAATCAACCCTTGTGGCTACGCGGGACTCGAAACGGTCGACATGGCGACGCTCGGCGTCGCGGCGGACTGGAACGACGTGGCATACAAGCTGGCATCGCGCCTCACTCATCATATCGACGGCAGTATTGCGGCCGCCGCTCAACTGCACGGCGGCGTCGTGGCCGCCCCAATGGACCGACCGAATGACTGACGTAACCGGAAATCTGGCTGGCAGCGCTGCTGCAACTTCTCCTTCCGCACCGTACGACGCGTCCGCCAAGCAAAAGGCGCAGGCGAAAACGTCGCGCATTCCGATCAAGATCATCCCGATCGAGAAGCTAAAGAAGCCCGAGTGGATTCGCGTGAAAGCCGCTACCGGCAGTTCGCGTTTCACCGAGATCAAGCAGATTCTTCGCGAGCACAACTTGCATACGGTGTGCGAGGAAGCGAGTTGCCCGAATATCGGCGAGTGCTTTGGCAAGGGCACAGCCACGTTCATGATCATGGGCGACAAATGCACGCGTCGTTGTCCGTTCTGCGACGTGGGCCATGGCCGCCCTGATCCGCTCGATGCCGACGAACCGCTGAACCTCGCGCGCACTATCGGCGCGTTGAAGTTGAAGTACGTGGTGATTACCAGCGTGGATCGCGATGATCTGCGTGACGGCGGCGCCGCGCACTTCGTTGAATGCATCCGGCAAGTACGCGAACATTCGCCGATGACCCGCATTGAAATCCTGACGCCCGATTTCCGCGGCCGGTTGGATCGTGCAATCGGCATCCTGACCGCTGCCCCGCCCGATGTGATGAACCACAATCTCGAAACGGTGCCCCGTCTTTATAAGGAAGCGCGTCCGGGTTCTGATTACGCGCACTCGCTCAAGCTTTTGAAGGATTTCAAGGCGCTGCATCCGGAAGTCGCGACGAAGTCCGGTTTGATGGTCGGTCTTGGCGAAACCGAGGAGGAGATTCTTCAGGTCATGCGTGATCTGCGCGCGCACGACGTGGATATGCTGACGATCGGCCAGTATCTTCAGCCGTCGGAACATCATTTGCCAGTGCGTTCGTACGTCCATCCGGATACCTTCAAGATGTACGAGGAAGAAGCGTACAAAATGGGTTTCACGCACGCCGCTGTTGGTGCGATGGTGCGCTCGAGCTATCACGCGGACCAGCAAGCTCACGACGCGGGGCTGGTCGGCGCAGTCTGAACGCAGTGCAGTTGTCCGGCATTTGAAAAACCCACGGAAACGTGGGTTTTTTGTTTTTGTTTTTGTTTTGGAATCGCGTTATATCGCAAGGACTTCTTCCGTTGTTCGGACATTCCCGCGCTCACGATTGGCTAAGATTAATAATCTTTTTGAGATGTGGCGGCGTCTGGGATTTATTTTAAATAATGTGAAAAATATTATTCCATCCGAAAAATGGACCGATTAGCTCCGCGGGTTTGTATGTGGATGCAGTCCACGATAAGGCCTTATCCATTCGATTCTCCGCGCGCCACTAAAACCGTGGAAAGCCTTATCCAAATCTTCTCCGGGATAACCCGGAACGCGATCCGGATCGTCGGACGTGGCTTTTCCGTGATTCCGGAAAGACAGATTTTGATACGATCGGTTGCATAAAAATTCCTTATAAATCAACGCACTAAACAGTGGGCACACTGGCATCGACCTTGCAACAGTAAAGACAGCTGGACCCTGCCGATAAAAATCGTACGGAGACAATTCAATGCATCCATTCCTGACGCGGCCGACCTGATTAGGCTCACTCAGCGGCGTTGCGCCGCGCACCTATTTCGCCTCGCTCATTGCGACTTGTTGAACCTTTGCCTGGAACTATCGTGAAGAAACCTTTCTATAAAGTCCTGTACGCGCAGGTGCTCATGGCGATCGCCGTCGGTATCGCGCTCGGGCATTTTTATCCCACACTCGCCACCGAGATGAAGCCGCTCGGCGACGCCTTCATCAAGCTGATCAAGATGGTCATTGGCCCAATCATCTTCTGTACCGTGGTGACCGGCATTGCCGGCATGGAAGACATGAAGAAGGTCGGGCGGGTGGGCGGCAAGGCGCTGTTGTATTTCGAAATAGTGTCATCGTTCGCGTTGTTGCTTGGCCTGATCTCGACGCACGTGCTGAAGCCGGGCGCGGGTTTCAACATCGACCCGGCGACGCTCGACGGCAAAGCGGTGGCATCTTACGCAGCCAAGGCGCACGGCCAGACGACCACCGATTTCCTGATGCACCTCATACCCGACACGATGTCTTCGGCGTTCGCCCAAGGCGAAATCCTGCAGATCCTGCTGATCGCGTTGCTGTTCGGCGCCGTGCTCGCCACCGCGGGCGAAAAGGGGCGCGTGGTGTCGGGGTTCATCGAAAGCCTGTCGCATATCCTGTTCGGCATCGTGCGCATCATCACGAAACTGGCGCCGATCGGCGCGTTCGGCGCGATGGCATTCACTATCGGCACGTACGGCATCGGTTCGCTGCTTCCCATGCTCAAGCTGATCGGCACGTTCTACCTGACCTCCGTCGTGTTCGTGGTCGTGGTGCTGGGGGCTATCGCGAAGCTGGTGGGCTTCAACATCTTCCGGTTTGTCGCGTACATCAAGGAAGAGATGCTGATCGTGCTCGGCACGAGTTCGTCAGAAGCTGCGCTGCCGCAACTGATGCTCAAGCTCGAAAAGCTGGGCTGCTCGCGCTCGGTGGTCGGCCTCGTCGTGCCGACCGGCTATTCGTTCAACCTGGACGGCACCAACATCTACATGACGATGGCCGTGTTGTTCATCGCGCAGGCGACGAACACCGACCTCACGTGGGGGCAGCAACTGACGTTGCTCGCTGTGACCATGCTCACGTCCAAGGGCGCGAGCGGCGTGACCGGCGCGGGCTTCATCACGCTGGCCGCGACGTTGGCCGTTGTGCCGACTATTCCGTTGTCGGGCATGGTGTTAATTTTGGGCATCGACCGGTTCATGAGCGAGTGTCGCGCGCTGACGAATATCGTGGGCAACGGCGTGGCTACCGTGGTGGTGTCGGCGTGGGAGAGGGAACTCGACCGCGATAAATTGCGCGATCAGTTGACGCACGGCGCGGTGGACACAGAAGCCGAGGAGGTCGGAGTTACAGCGGCGCTGACCAGTGCCGACCCGGTAACCCGGTGATCCGCTGATATGACGATGAAGGCGGCGACGCATCCTCCAGCGGAAGCTTCGCCGCGTCGCTTTTCGGGCGTATCGAATCGAGTGGGCGGTGCGGTGCATGCCACAATCGGGGATCTTAATCGTCCGGAATCCTCTCGACCGATGCGCCGCGTCCTCGTCTTCCTGGTTTTGCTGGCGGTCCTCGTGGGCGCGTGCGCACTGACGTGGAGTATTGCGTGGCAGCGGGGGCTGGATGAGCTGCGGCTCAACGCGGCAACGCGCGTGGATCGCACCACGACCGCGTTGAAAAGCACGCTCGACCGGTACGAGTATCTTCCGTATTTGCTGTCGCGCCATCCGTTCGTGCAGGACGTCCTCGCGGACCCGAACCCGGCGTTCGTTGAGCGCGCCAATCGTTATCTCGAAGACCTCAATAGCCACGCACATGCGACCGTGACGTACATCATCCAGGCGAACGGGCGTTGCGTGGCGGCGAGCAACTGGAAGGGGGCTGACAGTTTTGTCGGTGTGGAATATTTGTTCCGGCCGTATTTTATCGATGCCGTTAAAGGCGGGACCGGCCGATTTTTCGGGCTCGGCACGATTTCGCGCGAGCCGGGTTATTTCATTTCGCAGCCGGTTTTCAAGGAAGGAACGCGCGAGATTCTCGGCGTGGCGGTGGTGAAGTTGAATCTGGAATGGCTGCAAGGCGCTGACGCCACTGAGCCGCTCTTGGTCACGGATGACCATGGCGTGATTTTTTTGTCGTCGGTGCCGTCGTGGAAATATCACACGTTGCGACGCTTGCCGAAAAATGTTGAGGCGTCCGTGTATTCGTCGCGGCAGTACGCCCAGCAAGCGATCACCCCGTTGCCGCTGACTATTGTGCAGACACTAGAAGGCGGCGCGCAAATCGTGCGTGTGGGTGCGCAACGCGACGCACCGACTTTTCTTGCCACGCAGCGTGCGCTGGGCGAGCCTGACTGGCATTTGATGACGATGGCGTCACTGGAACCGGTGGAGGACGCAGCACAAAGTGCAACGATCGTGACGGCATTGCTGGTCGTATCGCTTTGCACTTTGGGTTTTTACTGGCGCATGCGGCGCGCACGCGTGCGGGAGATGATCCGCAGTCGCGCGCTGCTGCAGACTGCGTACGCGGAACTCAATGAGCGCGTGGCGGAGCGGACGCTGGATTTATCGACGGCGAACGCGTTGCTGACGAAGGAAGTGAGCGAGCGAACGCGCGCCGAACAGGACTTGCGCGCGGCTCACGACGAGCTTGTCCAGGCAAGCAAACTCGCTGCGTTGGGGCAGATGGCAGCGGGCATTACGCACGAGTTGAACCAGCCGCTTGCGGCGTTGCGCAGTTTCTCGGACAACACCCGCGTGCTCATTGAGCGTGGCGACCACGTGGCGGCCCGTGAGAATCTGGAGGCGATCGGCGCGCTGACCGAGCGTATGGGGAAGATCACGAATCAGTTGAAGTTGTTCGTGACGAAGGCGCGTCCGAAGAATGCGCGAACTGACGTAGTTCGGGCAATGCGCAACGTTCTCGCGATGTTGCGTCCGAGAATGCAACGCGTGACGCTGGTCTTTGAAGCGGGTGCGCAATCCGACGCGCCGCTATACGTGCGATGCGAGGACTTGCGCCTGGAGCAGATACTGATCAACCTGATTGGCAACGCGCTGGATGCCGCGGCATCGTGCGACGCGCCGCGCATAGAGATTGAGGTAAGGAAGCACGAAGAGCGCGTGGAAATAGCGGTGCGCGACAATGGCCCGGGGATCGCGCCGGACGTCTTGCCGAGGCTGTTTGAGCCATTTTTCACGACGAAGGAAACGGGGCACGGGTTGGGAT
>NZ_JBAUSA010000742.1:0-3805 GCF_049581465.1 Caballeronia sp.
TCGGTCGGCAATGCGACCTATCAGCTCGCGCGGGCACAAGGTGCTGAGAAGGTGCTCTCGACGGCTGGCAGCGCGGCGAAAGCCGCCAGGGCGCGCGAGCTTGGCTTCGAAGACGTGATCGACCTCACCACGGAAGCGCTCGCGGACGGCGTTCACCGGTTAACGGCCGGCAAGGGGGTAGATATTGTGATCGATAGCATCGGCGGGACCGTGACCAGTGATGCCCTGAGCAGCCTCGGTACCGGCGGTGTCTTGATCACGTTGGGCTACTCCGGTGGCCGCAGAACCATGATCGATGTGACGGACCTCATCTGGAAGCGCGCGCGTATGGAAGGCTTCTCGCTGTTCGGCCAGTCACCCACGGTGGTAGCAACCGCATGGCGGGACATTTTCTCGCTGATCGCCAGCGGATCCGTCAAGCCGATCGTCGAGCGGGTCTACCCCCTCGCCGAAGCGGGCGAGGCACTGCGTCACCTCATAGAAGATCGGCCGTTTGGCAAAGTCATCTTAACGATGTGACCGGCATAACCAGCGGATATTCACAACGGAGTAATCGCCATGGGTAAGTTGCAAGGAAAGGTCGCCGTCATCACCGGCGGCTCGTCAGGGATAGGCTTCGCCGCCGCGAAGCTCTTCGTCGCCGAGGGCGCCTACGTCTTCATCACCGGCCGTCGCCAGAAGGAACTCGACGAAGCCGTAAGGGCCATCGGGGACAATGTGACTGGCATCCAGGGAGACGTCGCCGATCTGGCTGATATTGATCGTCTCTATGAGAACGTCAGCGCGACAGGGCGAAGAATCGACATCGTCTTCGCCAACGCCGGTATCGCTGAGTTCGCCGCCCTGGGCGATATCACCGAAGCGCATTTCGACAAACTGTTCAGTACTAACGTGAAGGGCGTGCTCTTCACCGTCCAGAAGGCGCTGCCGCTCTTGAATGACGGCGGGTCGATCATTCTCACGGGCTCCGTCGCGAGCGCCAAAGGGACGCCTGCCTTCTGGGTATATGGCGCGACCAAGGCGGCCATCCGCAATTTCGTGCGGGGATGGACCGTGGAGCTGAAAGACCGTCGCATCCGTTCAAACGTCCTTAGCCCGGGCCCAATAGATACCCCGGTCATCGGTCAGCAGCCTCAGGACGCTATGGCGAGGATTTTATCTACGATACCGATGGGACGCATGGGGCAAGCCGACGAAGTTGCCAAGGCAGCCCTGTTTCTCGCTTCGGATGACTCGAGTTTCGTCACGGGCATCGAGCTCTTCGTGGATGGTGGCCGCGCTCAGATCTGACGCACGCGCGTTTTCCCCAACGGATTGGCGGACATTGCACAACCCGATGCCGTATAAGGCATGCCGGCGTTGTACCTGCTTAGGCGTCCATCGAAGAGGAGTGACATCATGAAAGCCGTGGTACTTACCGCATATGGCGACCCTGCAACGGGACTTGAATTGCGCGAGTTGCCAGAACCCGCCAGTCCGGGCGCGGACCAGGTGCTGGTTGGGGTCGAGTACGCCCCAGTCAACTTCAGCGACATTCTCGTCGCGCGGGGCTTGTAGCCGCTGCATCCCGAGTTGCCATCGGTTATTGGCAACGAGGGTGCGGGGCGTGTGCTGGAGGCAGGTGCCGGAGTCAGCAACGTCAGGGTCGGCGACCGCGTGGCTCTCTCGATGGGCAGCTTCACCTGGCGCGAGCGGATAGTCGTCAACGCGGACGGGCTGGTCGCACTTCCTGCCGATGCTGATCCTCAGCAGTTAGCCATGCTTACCATCAACCCGCCCACCGCGCATTTGCTGCTCGAGACATACGTACAGTTGCAGTCGGGTGACTGGATTGTGATCAACGCGGCCAACTCGGCCATAGCGCGCTGGATAGTCGGCTTTGCCAAACGAAAGAGTGTCAGGACTCTCGGACTGGTGCGTCGGGCAGAGGCTATGAGTGCCGCGCGAGAAGCGGGATGCGAGCTGGTCTTGCTGGACGACGACAACGTGCCCAATAAGATGGCCGAGGCGCTGGGTGAACCGCGCATGCGGCTTGCGCTGGATGCCGTCAGCGGCGACGCTACGGGCCACCTGGCGAAGTTGCTGGGGCCTCGCGGCACGCTCGTGTCGTACGCTGCCCCGAGCTTTGCGGCCATGGCGGTTAGCCCGTTCGAGGTCATGTTCAATGACTTGACCGTTCGTGGCTTTTCACTAGGTAATCCGGACTTTGCGGGCCAGCGGGGGCTAGACGCAGCGCGGGGGAACGTCCTACACCGATCATTCCCCGCTTTCGTTCATGCAGATCAGGCCGGCGCGCTGCGAGCGGTTATGGCTAGTCGAAGCCTGACCGGTCGCGCACCCTTATGGGTGATCGTCCGTGTCTACGGGATCGGCGCGGAAGTCCAGGATATCTGTGAGGAAGTCGAGGAATGCGCGTGTTTTAGCGTTGACCATGCGGCCGGCCGGGAACACGGCCCAAAGCTCAACGGAAGGCAGCCGCCAATCGTTCAGCACCGCGCAGACCTCGCCGCTTTTCAGTTCCGGGGAAAACATCCATTCGGATGCCACGGCTAACCCGAGATCGGCGAGAACCGCCGCTCGGATTCCTTCAGCCGCGGTGGTGGCAACGCGTCCGGATACGACGACGGCCACTTCCGAGCTTTCGCGTCGAAAAGTCCACGTGCCGCCGCCACCTCGCTGGTTATATATGATTGCCTGATGGGAAGACAGGTCCGCCGGGGAGGCGGGGATTCCGGCGCGTTTGAAGTAGGCCGGCGTGCCCACCACAAGACGTGGGACTTCACCGATCTTGCGTGCGGTCATGCTCGAGTCCTCGAGTTGTCCCATGCGAAATGCGATGTCGATGCCTTCTTCGAGCAGATCGACATTGCGATCGTCGAGAACCATGTCGACGTTGAGATCAGGATGTGCTTCGAGAAACCGTCCGATGGCGGGCACGATGTGTAGCCGGGCAAACGTAACGGCGGCGCACACGCGCAGGCGTCCCGTGAGATTGGTGGCCGCTCCGCGGGCAGCGAACTCCGCTTCGTCTGCCTCTTCGATCGCGCGTTTTGCCCGTCCGTAAAATGCCTGACCTGCCTCGGTTGGCATTAAACCGCGCGTCGAGCGCAGCAACAGGCGCACCGAGAGTCGTTCTTCGAGCAGGGCAATGGTCTTGGACACGGCTGGCTGCCCTACCTTCAATAGTCGCGCAGCCGCTGAAAATGAACCAGACTCCACCACGCATACAAAGGTTTCCATCGCTGCTAGCCTGTCCACTGCATCCTCCTGGCTGGGCGAAAACGTAGAAGCGCCCGTTGCGTCCGCCGTCGAAACTTACCGTTCAGCGCTGAGAAACCGATGGACTTGTACCACAACGGCCGCACCTTCGCCTACTGCTGCCGTGGTCAAGAGCCGTTCACGGATGCGAATTCTCCGCAATGGTAAGAACGGGGTCTTTTGCGTCAATGGCTCCAGGTCCAGCCTTGAGCGTTGGCAGCGATGCAGCGGTGGTGATCTGCCGACCATGCTGCCTTGGCGAGCAGCCTATGACGCGTTTGAATGCCTTACCGAACGCGCTTTCGGACTCGTAGCCCAGCGACGTGGCGATACAGGGAATTGAGTCGCCTGAATTTTTCAGCCTGTCGCACGCCAACAGCATCCGCCAACGTGTCACGTATTCCATCGGTGAAGTTCCAACCGTCTCCTTGAAGCGCAGGGCAAAAGTCGAGCGTGACATGCCTATACGCAAGGCTAGCTTCTGTAACGTCCACGGATGCCCGGGGTCATCGTGCATGCACGTGAGTGCTGCGCTCAGCTGTTTATC
>NZ_JBAUSA010000743.1:0-1813 GCF_049581465.1 Caballeronia sp.
CATCGAGCGCTGGGGCGCGGTGGTGGGCGTGGTAGCGGGAGGCGCAGGGGCAATCGCGGTCGTGGAAGTCGACGGCGCGGTGGCGCATGCGGTCAAAACGGCCGATGCGCAGCCGAGCGAGAACGCGCGACGGGACAACTGCGCAACGGATGAGGAAGGCGATGACTTCAAAAGTTTCTCCTGCGACACGACGGGCTTGAGACGAACGGGCTAGAAACGGCGGCGCTCATCATAGAACAACATGGCATCGAAACCGGCGAAATGCAGGCCGCGAGTATAATTCCGGTTCATTTTGGCCACTTCGACGGTGCTGGAAAACACGCCGAAGCGGGTCGCCGACATATCGCCTGCCCGGTTACCGCCTACGGGTACGCGCATTTCCGCTATCGAGCACATCGCCCATGACTCAAGTCCGTACCCGTTTCGCTCCGAGCCCGACTGGATTCATCCACCTCGGCAATATTCGCTCCGCACTCTACCCGTGGGCGTTCGCACGCAAGATGAAAGGCGTCTTCGTGCTGCGCATCGAGGACACCGATCTGGAGCGCTCGAACGACGCTTCCGTCGACGCTATTCTCGAAGGCATGGAATGGCTCGGGCTCGATTACGACGAAGGCCCGTTCTACCAGATGCAGCGCATGGACCGGTATCGTGAAGTGCTGAAGCAGATGCTCGATCAAGGGCTTGCGTACCCCTGCTATATGTCGACGGAAGAACTCGACGCGTTGCGCGAGCGCCAGCGCGAAGCCAATGAAAAGCCGCGCTACGACGGCACGTGGCGTCCCGAAGAGGGCAAGGTACTCCCGCCAATACCGGAGGGCATCACGCCCGTTGTGCGCTTTCGCAACCCGATCGGTGGCGTGGTGAGTTGGGACGACGCGGTGAAGGGCACGGTCGAGATCTCGAACGAAGAACTCGACGACCTGGTTATCGCGCGTCCGGATGGCACGCCGACCTATAACTTCTGCGTGGTCGTCGACGATCTCGACATGAAGATTACCCACGTGATTCGCGGCGACGACCACGTGAACAACACGCCGCGCCAGATCAACATCCTGCAGGCGTTGGGCGGCGAAGTGCCTGTGTACGCGCATTTGCCGACCGTGCTCAACGAGCAGGGCGAGAAGATGAGCAAGCGCCATGGCGCGATGTCTGTAATGGGTTATCGCGACGCCGGTTTTTTGCCGGAAGCTGTCCTGAACTATCTGGCGCGCCTCGGCTGGTCGCATGGCGATGCGGAGATCTTCTCGCGCGAGCAATTTGTCGAGTGGTTCAACCTGGACCACCTTGGCACGTCGCCGGCGCAATATGATCCGGACCGTCTGAAGTGGCTGAACGCGCATTACATCAAGGAAGCCGATAACGCGCGGCTGGAGACGCTGACGAAACCGTTCCTGGCCGAACTGGATATTGACGCTGCGATGCTTGAGGAAGGACCTCCGCTCGAACTGGTGATTGGATTGCTGAAGGATCGTGCATCGACGGTCAAGGAGATCGCCGAGAACGCCGCCATGTTCTACCAGGAACCCGTGATCGATCCGGCCGCGTTTGCGCAACATGTCACGGACACCGTGCGCCCGGCGCTGGCCGAGTTGCAAAAGGCCCTGGGCGAAGTGGAGTGGAGCAAGGAAGCCATCTCAGCCGCGTTCAAGGCCACGCTGGGTGCGCACAAGCTGAAGATGCCCCAACTCGCTATGCCGGTCCGGCTATTGGTGGCTGGAACCACGCATACGCCTTCCATTGACGCGGTGTTGATGTTGTTTGGGCGTGAGAGGGTGCTGGCGCGGCTTGATGGGGCCGCGAGAGGTTAAGG
>NZ_JBAUSA010000744.1:0-3407 GCF_049581465.1 Caballeronia sp.
CGCATGACCGTCGCCGTGAAGTTGTCGACGATCTTGCGGTCGCCATAGTTCTTCGATACGTCCGTCAGTTCCGACACGATCTTGCCTGAACGCTCACCCTGCCCTACGTCGAGCTTGACGTTGCCGAGCACGTTGCGACGCTCGGCGCGCTCGTTACGCATTTCCACCAGCCTCGCGATCCGTCCGACGCTACGCGTGCGCCGCGCCTCGACGCCCTTGCGAATCCAGACTTCTTCCTGCGCGAGCAGTTTGTCGAACTTGGCCGCTTCGACCTGCTCCACTTCAAGTTGCTGCGCCTTGCGGATCTGGTACGCGCTGTAATTGCCCGGATACGACAGCAGCCGCCCGCGATCCAGGTCGACGATACGCGTGGCGACCTTGTCGAGAAACGCCCGGTCGTGGGTGATGAACAGCAAGCCGGTGCGCAGCGTGACGAGCATCTCTTCGAGCCAGCGGATGCCTTCGAAGTCGAGGTGGTTGGTCGGCTCGTCGAGCAGCAGCACGTCTGGCTGGACGACGAGCGCACGCGCCAGCGCCACGCGTTTTTTCATCCCGCCCGACAACGCGCCCGACCGAATGTCACCGTCCAGCCCGATCTGCTGCAGCGTGGTCGCCACACGGGTCTGCCAGTTCCAGGCATCGTGCAAGTCGAGTGACGACTGGAGCGCGTTCATGCGCGCCATCAGCGCGTCATGCTCCGGGCCCTCGTGCGGCGCGTCGGCCAGTGCATGGGCTACGGCGTCGTAGTCGTCGAGCAGTTCGCGTGCGTGCGTCAGGCCCGAGGCGACCACGTCGAACACCGACGCGTCCAGGTCGAACTCCGGCTCTTGCGGCACGTAGACCGTGGTGAGCTCGTTTTGCCGTGTGATGAGGCCGTCGTCCGGCTTCGCGAGGCCCGCGATGATCTTCAACAACGACGACTTGCCCGCGCCATTACGGCCAATCAGGCCGACGCGTTCACCGGCTTCGAGCGAAAAATCTGCGTGATCGAGCAACGCAACGTGGCCGAACGCGAGTTGCGCGTCCGAAATTGAATAAAGCGACATGGGAGGCAGCCGAAAATGTGCAGATACGGGAAGCGGCCATTGTACCGGTCTTGACCCGTGCCCCCGGGTATGCCCGCGACTCATAGGCCATCAGGACAAGGCTTGAACGCCGCAATGCCATAAAAAAACGCGGCTGCGCCGCGTTTTTGAGATAAAACCACACGATTTACTTATTTCACGTGAATCGTGATTGTCTGGCTCATTTCGGGGCCGAACGACTGATGCGCGCCGTCGCCGAATTGCAGCGTCAGCGTATGGTCGCCGGGAGGAAGCTTGATATCCGCTTCCGTCTGCGCCTTCCCGAAATGCAGCGATTTTTCGTCGACCGGGATCACCAGACCCTTTTGCACCGGACCGGCATCGACCAGGACGTGGTGGTGGCCCTTGGCCGGATCTTTATCGCCCGCGGGTGCAAGGCCCATGCCCTCCAGCCCGAACACGACGTGCACGGGACTCGTCACGGTAGCGCCGTCTTTCGGTTCGATAAAAAATACCCGCGCCTGCGCATGCGCCGCGACAGCCACAAGGAACGTGCTCGACAACAACACTCCCGACAACAGTTTCTTGAACATCTTTTTTTTTGCTCCCAGAGGAATGCGGCTGCCGCGCAGGGTGCCGGCAGTCTGAACTATCTTGTATCCGATGAATGGCTTTATCGTGTGGAATGAGTGTATGCACAGTCCGGAAAAATCCGCCGGGGAAGGATACACCGCGGATACGACACGCGCGTGGCCGCCCATAACAGCAAAGCGATAGACCACGGATCACGGCCTTGCAATATGGCTATTCTCAATTCCGGTAAAATACCTGTCGCCCAACGCTGTCGCATTTTGCCGGAAACGGTTGCTTCGCGCGTGCAGTTGTTGGTCAAATATTTATGGTTGGTGTTGTTGAACGGAATAAAGAGTCTGTCGTGAGCGAAGTAATCGAATATAAAAGCTGGGTTTGCCTGATTTGTGGCTGGATTTACAACGAAGAAGATGGCGTGCCTGAAGAAGGCATTGTGGCAGGCACGCGTTTCGCCGACATCCCGGATACGTGGCGCTGTCCGCTGTGCGACGTGGGCAAGGCCGATTTTGCGGCCGTCGAATTCTGATCGAGTGGCGGGTTTGGGCTGACTGCTCAACGGTTCAAGTAGGCGAGCGCGTCGCGCATGGGCTGGCTCGGAACGACGATCCAACCGGTGAACGGTGCGTCGAGATCGAGGATCACGAACACGGCTGATGCTATCGATACCGCGCCGAGCGTGATCACGACCAGTGCGAGCGCGTTGCGCGGCGCGATCAGCCCGAAACATAGAAAAATGATCAGCAGCCAGAAGTCGAGAATCTGGTTGAACGGCGTAGAAATCGTGCCGCGCGCCTCTTCGACGAGCTTCCAGCGTTGTTCGATCAGCCGGTTGAACTGGTCGAGCGCCCGGGTGGCGAGCCTCTGATGGAAGGCGTCGTGCGGTTGCAATTCGCGCGCCTGTCGCTGCGCGGTTTCGAGCATCGAACCGAGGATGCGGCTGTCGATATGGTCGGACGCTCTCTGAGCCGCCTGTACTTTCGGATAGGAATTCCCGGGCGGTGGTGGTTCCTGCGGCCATGTCGACGCAATTGCCGCCGCTGTATAAGTGCGCAAGATGAGGCGCGTGGGGTCCGCATCGGAACCGTACTGGCGCAGGGTGTCGTCAAGCTCGATCAGCGCGCTCGCGTAGACGCGCATGTCGTTGTCCGCGGAGTCGAACACCGTTTTCGCCGATGCCGTCAGTAAGCCCAGGACGAGCGCGGCGAACGTAACCAGCATGCCCACCACAAGTTGTACCAGCTTGACCGTCTCCTGGGCTTTGTGCTCCTCCGGCAGCAGCGGCCGAACGAAAACGCCGGCGGCAGTCCCCGCGAGAAGCAACAGGAAAACGAACACAGCGGATTCGAGTTCGGACATGGCTTCAATGGGCTGACGGTGCAAGCATTATCGATGGAAGTGGTGTGGGGGGTTCAGACGGATTGATTAGTCTTTCTCTAGCGGACTGCGGCTGATGTGCGGCGGCGTTACAGGACGGTTTTGGGCGCTCGCCTTGCATCGAAAAGCGGATTGAATGGCGCTTTTCGCGTCGAATGTCTTTGATATACTTTGCCCTCGCCAGCGAATCCAGGCCGGCGAACAAGGCGCGTGGTATCGCCTTGTGAGTAAATCACCGCTGAAGGCATCTCCCCGTAGTTCAATGGATAGAACAAGTGCCTCCTAAGCGCTAGATGCAGGTTCGATTCCTGCCGGGGGGACCATCCCAGTTCCCAACAGCACCCAACGAATGCCAAAAAGCCCCGTCTCGCCTTGTGCCACAGGGCTTCTTACTGCAATCGTCATGCCGCCGTGCAG
>NZ_JBAUSA010000745.1:0-9826 GCF_049581465.1 Caballeronia sp.
GAGCCTGCGCTTGTGCAAGACCTCGATCTGGATACGCTCTATCAGGCGATGGCGCGGGGTGACGCCTTTCTCTACGACGTGATCAAGCGGGTCGTCCTGGTGAGTTCCGTCGATCTGGATGGAATTGCGTATCGCCAGGCCATCCTTCGCGACTGCATTAGCTACGAAACGGTTGTGAGAGAGCTCTATGCTATCGCGATCGAGGCGCTCGAAACGAGACGAAATAGTTACTATGGAATCTTTTCGGCGTCAGCCAGTTCGGTGCTGCACGGCGCGCGGGAACTAATCCAGAAGTTTATAGGTGTGCTGAAGAAGATAAGGAGCGTGGCCGACACGCAGGCGGGACAGTTTCAATCGGAAGGCTTTGCTCAATTCTTCTCGATGATCCAGCGAGAGTTGACGGACGAGTATTTTGCGACGATCCAGCGTTGCCTGAATGAGCTTAAGTTCAACCACGGAGTGCTGGTCAGTGCGGGCCTCGGCCAGGGCAACAAGGGTGTCAACTACGTACTGCGCAAACCTCACGCGAAGGATCCGAATCTCCTGAAGCGCTTGCTCTCAAGGCGGCCGCCTTCGTTCACGTTTCGTATCGCGGAGCGGGACGACGCCGGCGCCCGCGCGTTGTCGGAACTGGAGGGAAAGACGGCTAGCCATTGAAGGCTTGTATGACGCCAGTCTCGCATTGCGCACCGAACACCCGCCCATCGGCAACGACGTGCAAGGTGACGGCAAGGAGCTCGTTGTCATCACTGGAGCCAATCAAGGTGGAAAGTCGACCTTCCTGCGCGGCGTCGGATTGGCGCAGATCATGATGCAATGCGGAATGTTCGTCGCGGCGACGTCCTTTTCGGCGAACGTGTGCGACGCAGTATTTACGCACTACAAGCGCGAAGAGGACGCATCGATGAAGAGCGGCAAGCTCGATGAGGAACTCAAGCGGATGAGCGAAATCGTCGATCACATCCGGGAGCACTCGCTGGTGTTGTGCAACGAATCGTTTGCCGCAACCAACGAGCGTGAGGGTTCCGAGATCGCGCGACAGATCATCGTGGCGTTGTTGCAAAAGCGCGTAAAAATCGTATTTGTGACGCACCTGTATGCGCTGGCTCACGGACTGCATGAGGAGAGGACGCAGGGCATGATGTTCTTGAGAGCGCAGCGGCGGGTGGACGGTGAACGCACGTTCAAGCTGACGGAGGCCGAACCATTAGAGACCAGCTACGGGGAAGACCTGTACAGGCGAATATTTACGTTCCAGCGTGAGGAGCAGACGCATGGCACTTCACCATGCGCCGATCTGTCGAAGGTCGGATAGGTCGCGCGGGCACGGTCATGCTATTTGTGCCGTCGCGTAAGATGAATCGGCTATGGCGGTGCGTATCCGTTCGCATGTCGGCGCGTCCAAGCGTTTTCCGTCAGGGCCAATCGGAGTCCGCCATGAAAGGTAGTCAACTCACCGTGTTTGCGGCCAATCAGAGTCATCGCAAGAATCATATGACCGTGGTCCATTGGATTCTGGACGAGGCAAGGAAAGCCGGCATTCAGGGCGCGACCGTGATCGAAGTGGCCGAAGCCATCGGCGCGCACGGCACGTATCACGCGGCGCGCTTCTTTGAACTGGTCGACCAGCCGGTCGTGGTCACCCTGGCGGCCGAGGACGCGCAGGTCGATACGCTGCTAGAGAGCCTCAAGCGCGGCGGTGTTCGACTCTTCTATACGCGCCATCCCATCGAATACGAACTGCTTGGGGCGGAGAGCGCAGAGTAATGCTTGCATGCCTTTCCGACCGGTAAGATGTACGATAACCTACCGCCGGCGCCCACCTAACGAGAAATCAATGAAGTCACTCCTTGCGGCGATTACTGCCTTAGCAATGCTCGTGTCAATGCCGTCAGCGTTCGCACAGGGCGAAGCGAGCGATCAGTGTGAAAATAGCGCGGAGGTGCAAAGCGCGCTTAGTTTCTACGACAATAACGATTACGGGCGAGCGTCAACGTCGTTCGAACCGCTCGCAATAGCGGGAAATCCCTGCGCACAGTACTGGCTTGCGGAGATGTACCACAACGGGCAGGGTGTCCCGCGAGACCAGAGCAAATACATCGACTGGCTAAAGAAGTCGGCCGCGCAGGGCTATACCAAAGCGCGCGTGCGTTTAACGGTGATCAGTCAGTAATGCCGCCGGCATGGTGCCGAAGGTCAAGCGGGGCGCGCGCCCTAAGCCGCCTGCACCTTCCTTACGATAGCGCAATATCTTCGGCATCTCGCCGTTAAGCGCATCACGTTGTCCAGGCAAACGTTTTCCATAGTGTCAAAACTTCACAACACTGCGTGCATCATTTCATACAAATTGAGTGACACCGATTGCAGCAAAGTGATTAAATTGCCCGGGCTGGATCTAGATGCGAATGGCCTTGGCGCCACGTTTAAGGGGTCGCATCGTTTCTGCATTTTTAGCATCCTGCAAGGATCGGCCGAAGGTTTGCCGATGAAATATAGCGAGAACACTATGTCGCCTTGGTTAGCGGTCGCCTTAGGCGCTGGAGTCTTCAGCGCAGTCGTCAACGTCGCTTGCAACGCGGTCGTTCGCAGGCGCAATGGGACACGCAGCGCAGCCGCCCGCATTCATGCCGAGCGTCATACCGCGTTGACCGTAGCTATCACACTTGAGGAGTTCGCTCACCGGTGTCAAGCGACGATCAATCGCGCTGAACGCAAGGAGACGCTGGAACAGCAACACGTGCTGCTAGGCGAGATTGAGTTGCCGCCTTTCGCGTTTCCTAATGATGTTCAATGGCGCGATCTAGACGCCGGTAAAGCGTCTTATCTGCGCGCCTTCGGCGCCAATGCCACGTACAGTGGAGAGCTGATCCAATCGAACGACCAATACTCGAATGTTTCTGAGTTCGTCGCCAATATTCAGGGCCATTGCGCGGAATTTGGGCGACGAGCATGGTTGATGGCGGTTGAGCTGCGCGAAGAAAACGAATTGCGCGCAGTTGAGGATCACAATTGCGTCATTGAATTTGACGCAGCCCTTATCCGGTATTCAGCGTGGGAACAGCGGGAAAAAGAGCGCGGCGACAGAGCGCGGGCTCAGTCCCATATGACTCGAAGTGCACCCCGTACGCTAAACAGGGGGAAGGGCTTGGCCGTCGGCGGCACGGCATAAGTACACGTTTGGGGCTCGCGTGGCTAAGCGCTCTCCCATGAGGAGGGTCTGCCATGAAGCTACGGCACCGCTGCGGGCGGCTTGCTGGAAGCCGAAATCGTCACTCCTAACGTGGGCGAGCTTTGCGCGCACTCGTTGTAGACAGCGGCTTGCTGCAAAAGCCAATGTCGAAAAACCTCGAACGGTTTGCCGTGGCTGAGTTCCGTGGGATAGACCAGGTAGTAGGCCGCATCGGCTATCGCGGGGACATCGATCGGCAAAATCAAGCCGAGTGGGTCGAGTTGCGTATCGACGAAAAAGCGCGGCACGAGCGCAATGCCGAGTCCCGCGCGGGCGCCCGCGATCAACATGGTATGCAACTCGTATCGGACGCCTTGCATCGTCCGGTTGTCGTCGACACCTTGCTCGGCAAACCAGGTCGTCCATCCATCGGGACGCGTTGTCGAGTGCAGCAGCGGATAGTTCAACAGATCGGCGGCATGCTTGATCGGCTTCTTCAATAACGCCGGCGAGCAAACCGGCACCACTTCCTCCCCAAATAGATAGTCCGACGAGGTCCCTTGCCAGGTCGGTTTTCCATAGTGAATCGCGGCCTCGAAGTGGGTGTCCTGGAACGTGAACGTATCCGTGCGAACCCCCAGGTTGACACGTACATCCGGGTTCTTTTCGTTGAAGTAGAGCATGCGCGGTATCAGCCACTGCGATGCAAACGTCGGCAGCACAGCGAGCTCCAGATATTCGCCGCCGCTGCCGTGCGCGACGATCGAAAGCGTGTCGCGGTCAAGCGTCTCTAACGCTCGCCGAACCTGAGTGCTGTACAGCTTGCCGGCGCGGGTCAGCACCACGCGTTGCTTGGCGCGCACAAACAGCCGAACACCAAGGTTGGTTTCCAGGGTGTTGATCTGGCGAGAAATCGCGCTCTCAGTGAGAAAGAGCTCGCGGGCAGCATAGGTGAAGCTCTCGTGCCGCGCTGCGGCCTCAAATGCCAGCAGCGCACCCGTGTTCGGAATCTTGAACTTACGCATGTTGATGCCTAAAACTCATTAAGTATCAATTTTATCTCGCTTTACGGGGCCGGGGTACAAGCCAATAATCCCGCCATTCCAGTCGGTGCTGCGTGGCGCCGATCGAGCTACCCCTATGTGCCGCAGAGGCCGCTCCCGGGCGAGATGAAGATGCGAAATGCGAACGTTGAACATTTGCTGTTGAAGTTGCTTGGGCCTGAGAGAACCCGATCACTTTTTTCTACGCTGAATTTCCCTCCCGCGCTCAACGTTTGGGAAGACGGCATTGTCAGTCGCGCTGAACTCGCACAGGCAATGAACATGGCGCTGTTCGAGGGATTGCTGGAGCGTTCGGCGAATGGGCGCACTTATACAACGGAAACCATCGCTGCCGGTGGCGGCGTTCACTTTGATCATGGTGCGCTGCGTACCGTTCGATGGGAGCAGAACGGCGCACTTCCTCCGGGAGAAGCAGCATTCGCCCGAATCCTGGTTCCGCTTGGCTTCGAACTGAAAGGACGCTATCCGCTGGACAAGCTCGGGATGACAGGACGTGCCTATGTGCATCAGGATGCGCCGGAAGACATTTCGCAATTCTTTGTGAGCGAGCTACATCCAGAGCGATTTTCGCCTGAGTTTCAGAACGCCGTCACTAACGTCGTCTCATCTTCGAAGGATCCGCTCACGCCGCTGGCGGTGAGTCGACTGTGGGAGCTTGAGCGGGATGGAACATTGCCCATCGAGGATGCACAAGGTCTTCTTCCAGTGATCGTCGGCGCATTCGCACGTCAGCACGACGTACCGAATGAAGCTGACTACGACGTCCTGTTGAAAGAATCCGCCGAGATGGCATGGATTGCGACGGAAGGAAATGCGTTCAACCATGCAACGGATCGTGTGCAAAACGTGTTTGAGCTTTCCGACGAACAAAAAGAGAAGGGGCGGCCTATGAAACCCGAGGTCGAGCGGTCCCGCTCTGGACGCGTTTTCCAGACGGCTTATCGCGCGGACGTTGTTGCACGCGAACTCCGTGGCAAAGACGGCGGTATCGTCACGCGCAACGTCCCAGGCTCATTTTATGAATTCATCACGCGCAAACGCGACTTCGATAAGCAAACGCGCCAGTGGAAGCTTGACCTGCGCTTCGATACAGGCAATGCACAGGGAATATTTAAAATGACGGCTAGTCAGGCAACCTGATTAGCGCTTGGTGACGGAAAATTAAGGATACTAGTGAACGCTCAATCGATTCTCTCTGAACTTGGTATCGCGCATCTGGCGGACGATGGCGAACTGGCTGTCAACTCACCGATCGCGGGTGAACGGGTAGGCCGCGTCAAGCTCAACACGGTGGCCGACGTCGACGCGGCGCTGGTTGCCGCGAAAGCTGCCTATCAGACCTGGCGCAACGTGCCTGCGCCGCGCCGCGGCGAACTCGTACGAGTGCTCGGGAACCGCCTGCGCGAAAAGAAGGAGGTGCTAGGGGCCGTCATTACGCTGGAAACGGGCAAGATCCTGCAAGAGGGATATGGCGAAGTCCAGGAGATGATCGACATTTGCGACTTCGCGGTCGGCTTGTCCCGCCAGCTTTACGGTCTCACCATCGCGTCAGAACGGGCTGGCCATCGCATGGCCGAAAATTGGCATCCGGTCGGGGTCGTCGGCATCATTTCGGCATTCAATTTTCCGGCGGCGGTCTGGGCCTGGAACGCCGCATTGGCGCTGGTGTGCGGCAACGCGGTGATCTGGAAACCGTCGGAAAAGGCGCCGCTGACCGCGCTTGCCGTCGACCAGATTCTCAAGGACGCACTCAGGGAATTCGGCGATGCACCCGCCGGTCTCACGGCGTTGATCATTGGGGGCCGGGACGTGGGCGCGAAGCTCGTCTCGGATCCGCGTGCCGACATTATCAGTGCTACGGGCAGCACCGAAATGGGCCGCAAAGTGGGCGTGGAGGTTGCCTCCCGTTTTGGCCGGTCAATTCTCGAACTCGGGGGGAACAACGCCGGCATCGTCGCGCCAAGCGCCGATCCCGAGCTCACCGCGCGCGGCATCCTGTTTTCAGCAGTGGGTACCGCAGGCCAGCGGTGCACGTCACTTCGCCGACTCTTTGTTCACGCGAGCGTCTATGACGACACGGTCGAGCGGCTGAAGAAGCTGTACGCAAAGGTGCCGATAGGCAATCCGTTGGAAAAGGGCGTATTGATGGGCCCGCTAATCGATGCACAATCCTATGGTCGCATGCAAGAAGCGCTTGAGCAGGCAAGGGCAGAGGGCGGCAAGGTATTTGGCGGTGATCGCGTCGAAGTGAAGGGACACGAGAAAGCTCACTACGTGCGCCCGGCGCTCGTCGAAATGCCGTCGCAAACAGCCGTGGTCTTGAAGGAGACGTTCGCTCCGATCCTATACGTTCTTCGCTATAGTGAGTTTAGCGAAGCAATCGAGGCAAACAACGCCGCTGCGCACGGTCTGTCGTCGTGTGTCTTTACGTCGGACCTGCGGGAAGCGGAACGATTCGTCTCGGCGGCGGGCAGCGATTGCGGTATCGCCAACGTGAACATTGGCCCGAGTGGCGCCGAGATTGGCGGGGCTTTCGGCGGTGAAAAGGAAACGGGGGGCGGCCGTGAATCGGGCTCCGATGCATGGAAGGGTTACATGCGCCGGGCGACCAACACGATTAACTATTCGACCGCGCTTCCCCTCGCGCAGGGTATCGACTTCTCGATAAGTTGAGATGAGCCGGCTGGTTCTGGTCCGCACAGGATCGCGGGCCAACGTCATACTCAGCAACTTGATTTGCGGTCTTTTGCTGCGATTAACGGGTGGACTTGGCGTTCGGTTTTGTAAATGGGGAGTGCGACGTGGCTTCAAAAGTGGTGATTGTGGGTGGCGGCGTAATCGGCAGTTCTGTGGCGTATTTCTTACGCGCGTCGGATCCTACCGTTGCGGTCACCGTGATCGAACGCGATCCGAGTTACGCCCGATCATCGTCAGCGCTATCCGCCGCATCGATCCGACAGCAATTCTCAACACCGCTCTCTATCCAGATGTCGCTGTATGGCATTGAATTCCTCCGCTCGATTGGCGCGCGGCTTGAGGTGGCTGGTGCCCAACCTTCGATCGATCTCCACGAAGGGGGATACCTTTTTCTCGCCACGCCTGCGGGCGAACAGACACTTCGGGAAAACCACGCGCTGCAGACGCGCCTGGGTGCGGACATCAGGCTTCTTGACAAGGACGGTCTGCGACAGCAGTTCCCGTGGCTCAATGTCGACGACCTTGCGGCTGGCGCATTCGGCGTGTCCGGCGAGGGCTGGTTTGACGGATACGGACTGGTCCAGGCGTTACGCAAGAAGGCCCAGGCGCTCGGGGCTCGATACGTTCATGCGGAGGTAGTGGGCGTTAGGCGCGATGGGAAGAAAGTGACGCACGTTCTCACTTCCGACGGCGAGGACTATGCCTGCGATACCCTAGTCAATGCCGCTGGCGCCTGGGCCAGGAAGGTGGCCGACATGGTGGGTATCGACATTCCCGTCTTCGCACGACGTCGCAGTATCTTCAACGTCTCGTCGCCGGCGAAACTGACGAAGTGTCCGCTACTGATTGATCCGACGGGCGTTTATTTCCGGCCGGAAGGGAGGACGTATATTTGCGGAACCTCTCCCGCCGCCGATAACGATCCGGACGACCTTCCGCTCGATCAGGTGGACCACGCGCTGTTCGACGAGGTGATCTGGCCGACGCTGGCTAACCGCGTACCTGAGTTCGAGGCGCTGCGCGTTGAGAACTGTTGGTCCGGCTATTACGAGTACAACGTGCTGGATCAGAATGCCATTATCGGTCGCCACCCCGATGTGGAAAATTGCATCTTTGCAAACGGCTTCAGCGGCCATGGATTGCAGCAAGGGCCAGCAACGGGGCGAGGTGTCAGCGAGTTGATCCTGAACGGGAAGTACACAAGCCTGGACCTGTCGGCGCTAAGCTGGACCCGAGTGCTGGAAAATAGGCCCATCGTGGAAAAGAATATCGTTTAGCCACGAGCAAACGTCTTATCTCTATGTACAACTTCGTATCGACGTTCCGGCAGCCAAGTGGCTCGCCCATTCGCGAGCTGTTCAAGTATCTTGGCCAGCCCGGCATGATTTCCTTCGCGGGCGGTTATCCCGCGAGCGATCTCTTTGATGTCGAAGGGTTAAAGCAGGCGAGTGACCGCGCGTACCAGGACTCAAATGTCTGCCTGCAATATGGTGCGACGGATGGCATCCCTGTTCTGAAGCAGGAAATCCTCAGGCTCATGAAAAGCCGGAATGCGCGTTGTTCGAATTCCGAGCTCCTGGTGACGACCGGTTCGCAGCAACCTTTTATGCGGACAACATCGATCAGGCCGCATTCAGGTTGTCTTACGCGGCGCCGTCCATCGGCGATATCCATGAGGGTGTGAAGCGACTAAAGATCGCGTTGCACGCAGCCTCGCTCGGATGCTCCATGCGGCCGGAGCAAAAAGCGAAGCGAATAATCCGCGACGAGTGACCCATGGTTCCGGCACACAAGCGTCAGTGAAATGCGTTGTCGTGCACCATTTCAAATAGCTTGTGATTGTCCCGATAGTCCACATGAACGCCGACGATAACGGGGCCGGGCGTATCGAGTGCCTTCTTCATGACCGGCGCGATCTCGTCGGCCGTGTGGATCATGAGACCCACGGCGCCGAAGGCTTCTGCATACTTCACCGGATCGACCGGGCCGAGCGCGATCCCCGACGGGCGACCATATTTGGCGATCTCCTGCACGGCGACCATGTCGTAGGTGCCGTCGATCAAGACCATATGAACGAGGTTCGATTTGAGTCGAACGGCAGTTTCAAGCTCCATGCTCGAAAAGAGAAAGCCGCCGTCCCCGGAGATCGAGATGACCTTCTCCGTGGGCCGCACAAGCGTCGCGGCAATGGCCCACGGCAACGCGACGCCGAGTGTCTGCTGACCATTCGAGATCAGGACCTGACGCGACCTGAAGCTGTAGAGGTGCCGGGCAAACCACAGATGAAACGACCCCATGTCGAGGCAGAGCGTGACATCGGGATCAAGGAGTTTCTGCAACTCGTACACGATCCTGAGCGGGTGGACGGGTGCCCCGCTAAGCCGCGCGGCTTCCTGCCCAAGCTTGGCACGTTCCTCCCTGATCGTGCGCAAGATGGTCGATGAGATAGACGACTGCTGTTTGCGACCGGTCAATGGCCTCAAGGCCAAAAGACTTTGGGCGATGTCGCCGATCAATTCGACGGCGGGACAATAGTATGAGTCGAGATCGGCGGGGAGGGTGTCGATGTGAACGATCTTCCGGTCGCGGTCCTTGTTCCAGAGCGATGGCCAATACTCGACAGGGTCGTACCCGATCGTGATCACGAGATCGGCTGCCTCAAGGAGCCGGTCGGCCGGCTGATTGGCAAGCTGCCCGACGCGCCCGCCGAAGTCTTCCAGCAGGTGTGCCGCGATCGCGCCCGCTGACTGGAAAGTGCCGACCACCGGCAACTGGTTCGCGGCGATCAACTCCCGCACGGCGCTCGCGTTATCGGGCTTGCTTGCCAGCAGTCCAAGCAGCACGACAGGAGTTTGTGCTGCGTTGATCAGGCGAGCGGCTTCGCCGATCGCGGCGC
>NZ_JBAUSA010000746.1:0-6400 GCF_049581465.1 Caballeronia sp.
TACAAGGACCAGATTCGGATCGAGATCACGAGCGAAGGTCTGCGCATCGAAATCGTCGACTCGCTCAAGCGTCCGATGTTCGCGTCGGGTAGCTCGAAACTCGAAGACTACGTAACGACGATCCTCACGCAGATCGGCGCGTCGCTGAACGACGTCAACAATCGCGTGTCGATAGCGGGGCACACGGACGCGGTGGCCTATTCCGGCGGACAGGCTGGCTATTCGAACTGGGAACTGTCGAGCGAGCGCGCTAACGCCGCGCGTCGTGCGTTGATTGCGGGAGGGATGAGCGAAGGCAAGGTCCTGCAAGTGCGCGGACTCGCAGACGTATTGCCGCTGAACAAGGACGTGGCCGACGAACCGACCAACCGCCGCATCAGCATTCTCGTGCTGAACCAGGCCGCGGAGGAAGCGTTCTTCAAGGACGGCGGCCGTACCGCGGTGGATGAAACGCAACCCGCGAGCGCTGTCATTCCTTCCGTGGTCGGTGAAATGGCGGGGAAGCCGCATATCACGCCCTGACATTCCCTCTGACACTGACCCGCTCATAGACGGATAAGAACGGGCAGCAAGTTGCGACGCGGCAGGTACTAACGACTTGAGCTTCTGGTGTAAGAACGGGCCGCTGTTTCCAGCGGCCCGTTCGCATTGACAGCGCCCTCTTTCTATCGTTCTACGCTCAGAGCACCTTGTTCTTGTCGAGCGACTTGCCCGTTGCACCGTTATAACGCTCGACGTACTCCACCATCAACGCGCGCATTGCGCGGCCGATCGCCTTGTAGTCGCTCTCGTTGAGGTTCGCGAGCGACACCCGTCCCGATGGATGTTGCGTCCCGAAGCCACGCCCCGGCAACAAGACGACGCGCGCTTCCTTCGCGAGCCTGAATAGCAACTCGGTCGGCTCCGTGTTCTTGAAGAGCCACTCGACAAATTCAGGACCGTACGCGCGGTTACCGAGGTATTCAAGGTCGACGATCGTGTAGTAGTCGACCAGGTTTTCATCGGTGTCGTCCAGACTGATGCCGATCTCGCGATACAACGCCTCCTTGCGGCTTCGAATCAGGCGCTTGAGCGCCTTCTTGTAGGCCTCGGGCGTATCCATTAGCGAGAACAACGAGAACAGCACCATCTGCACCTGCTGCGGCGTGGAAAGACCGGCCGTGTGGTTGAGCGCGACGGTGCGGCTGTCCGCGACCAGCCGATCGATGAATTTCAGCTTCTCCGGCTCTGTCGTGATCGATTCATAGCGCTCGTGCAACTGCTCGCGCTGTTTTGCCGGCAGCTTGCCGATCAGTTCGTCGATCACGTTCTCGCGATGCATCGCGATGGTGCCCAGGCGCCAGCCCGTTGCACCGAAGTACTTGGAATACGAATACACGAGGATCGTGTTCCTCGGGCATAGCGCGAACAGCGAGACGAAGTCGTCTGCGAACGTACCGTACACGTCGTCAGTGAGAAGGATCAGGTCCGGCCGCTCCTTCACGATCTCCGCGATGTATTCGAGGCTCTCAGTGTTGAGCTTGACCGAAGGCGGATTGCTTGGATTCACTAGGAAGAAAGCCTTCACCTTCGGGTCGCGCAGCTTGTCCAGCTCCTTCTTCGAATACTGCCAGCCGAGTTCCACGTCGGCATCGAGATTCACTACATTGAGTTGATAGTCATTGAGACGCGGAATCTCGATGTAGGGCGTAAAAATCGGTGAACCGAGCGCAATGGTGTCACCGGGCTTGATCAGGTGATTCTCGCGCATCGTGTTGAAGATGTAGGTCATGGCGGCCGTTCCGCCTTCGGTCGCGAAGACATCGAAGTCGCCGACGAACGGATGCTTGCCGATCATTTCCTGGCGCAGGTACTGCGCCACGATAACCTCCGACAACTTCAGCATCCGGTCGGGCACCGGATAGTTCGATGCGAGGATGCCCTCGCACATCTCGTAGAGGAAATCGCTGCCGTTCAGGCCCATCTGGTCGCGCACATAGGACAGGACGCCGCGCAGGAAGTCGACGCCGGGCACGCCCTTGTTATCGCGCGCGAAAATCTCGAAGCGCTCTTCGAGCCCTTCGCGCTTTGGAAACCCGCCAAGGCCTTCCGGCATGTGAGCGAACGAGCGCTCCGATTCGCGCATGGCGAAGAGGCCAAGCTGCCAGAAGCCGTGACGCGGAATGGTCGCGAGGAAATTCGGGTTGCCACGGCCCGCATTGAGCATCGCCGCGTTAGCGGGTCGCTCGACCGCCCCGCCACCTGCCGCCTTGATCAATTCGTCCTTCAGTTCGAACGGGCTGAGCGCCGCGATCTTGGATTGCTCTTGCGAACCTGCCTTAGTTGACTTCGTCATCCAATACCTCCAGAAATGATCGACTGCGTGAGGAGGGACATCTTCAATTCGAGCGGGCCCCTCCGGGATAAAGCGGCTATAAGGATTTTAAGTTTATCGGTCGGGTTTGCAGCCGGCTATAAGATTCATTGCGCCAATTCTTTGAAACTGGTTTTCGTAACGGTTTTAGGTGGCATGCCGGTTGGCTTTACCTGATTCCTGGCATGCGGACGTGATCATTTTAAATTCCAAAATAATCGGGAGCTATTCTTGCGAATTTCGATTTATCAGTTCCGGGGGTAAAACTGCTTTATCCTTATCGCTACGACTAACCCTGGCATACGTTTGCGGGCGATTTGAAAAACCGGTGTCAGTATAAATTCTCAATTCGTTAACTATTGCCATCGGATTGCCGTGCATGAACCGGGCCGTTCAGTAGACACTTTAATGAAAGCGAATACAAGCGTAGCGTGAAGTCGTTATATCTGCCGAATTACACATTCGCACGGATTACTTCAACTTGACGAATTATCAAGTCAATTTCGCAACGACGCTTATTTCAATCCAAGCACCCATTACTCTGAGCATTTAAATTCCCGTAACAACCTCACCGAATTTTCTTTGTCGCCGCTCTCTAATAAAGCATGTCGATACCATTTCATTCCGCAAGTCGCCACGGACGGCCAAGAACGCGAGGCGAAGAGGTTGAGGGGGGCATGAACGGTAGCGACAAATGGCTGAGCCAAAAACGCACAAGGAGTGTGAGGCCGGGATACCCATCGTACAAAGAGGGTGAGTCGCGCGACGACACCTAAAACCGTGCCAACGCGGCAGAATAACAGTCTGAAGTACTGACGAAAAAAGCGGTTTTTCTTCGATTGCCTTCCATTGCGACGACAAGGAACGCTAAGTACTGCCACGCATGGCGGAGCACGCGCGGACCGCGAAGAAAGTAAGTTCTCCGCGGTCCGTCAATCAACAAATCACCGACATGTCAACCGGCCAAAGGCAAACTCACTCGATGGTCTCAAGTGTCGGATAATCTGTATACCCCTCGGCACCACGCGCATAAAACGTCTCAGGAACAGGCGCATTGAGAGGAGCGCCGCTCTCGAACCGCTTGACGAGATCCGGGTTAGCGATAAACAGTTGGCCCCAGGCGACCGCATCGGCGTCGCCCCGATCGAGCGCGGCCTGAGCGCTTTCCTGGGTGAACTTCTCATTGACGATATAAACCCCACCGAACGCTGCCTTCAACTGAGGCCCGAGCGAATCGGCATCGGTCCGTTCCCTAGCGGCAATAAACGCTATCCCGCGATTACCTAACTCACGAGCGACATAGCCAAACGTCGCGGCGCGATCGCTGTCACCCATCGTGTGCGAATCGCCACGCGGCGCGAGATGCATGCCGACGCGATCGGCACCCCACACCTCGATACATGCGTCAACTACTTCCAGCATCAAGCGAGCGCGGTTCTCGATCGATCCACCGTAGATATCGGTACGCTTATTCGTGCTGTCCTGCAGGAACTGGTCGAGCAGATAGCCATTTGCGCCATGTACTTCAACACCATCGAATCCGGCGAACTTGGCATTTTCCGCGCCCTTGCGGAACGCCGCCACAACACCCTTGATCTCGTTCAGTTCGAGTGCGCGTGGAACGACATACTCGCGTCGTGGGCGCACGAGGCTGACATAACCGCCTGGTGCGATCGCACTGGGTGCGACGGGAAGACCGCCATTGAGGAAGACCGGGTCTGAAACACGGCCTACGTGCCACAACTGCAGGAAGATCTTGCCACCGGCTTCGTGCACGGCCTTGGTCACAAGCTTCCAGCCTTCAACCTGCTCGTCGGACCAGATGCCAGGCGTTTCGGCATAGCCCACGCCTTGTGGCGTGACCGAGGTCGCCTCGCTGATAATGAGTCCAGCCTCGGCGCGATCACGATAGTACTGCGCCATCAGCGCGTTGGGCACACGTTCCTCGCCTGCCCGTTGACGCGTCAGCGGCGCCATGATGATACGGTTGCGAAGCGTCAGGGCACCTACTTTTAGCGGATCGAAGAGACTTGGCATTTAAATGGACTCCTAATTAACAACTGAAGGGAAGCAACGTCGTTGGCAAGCGAATCAAAGCGTTCTGTGAAGCTGCTCGAGAAACGCTTCGATCGTCGCTTCGTCGCGTTTGAAGAATACCCACTGCCCTACTCGCCTCGACGTAACCAGGCCCGCTTTGTGAAGCGTGGCAAGGTGAGCCGAGACTGTGGATTGCGACATATCGCAGCGCGCGTCGATCTGTCCGGCGCACACGCCATTCGCGAGCGGGAAGTCCTGTTCGCGGAAATACGCCTGGGGCTCCTTCAACCAGACGAGAATTTCTCGTCGGACGGGGTTCGCCAGGGCTTTGTGAATAGCGTCGATATCCATGAGAACGGGTAAGCAGGCGAATCGTCATTAAGCGAAGTATATTTCGTAAAAGTACGATATACAAGGATATCACTGATTGCGATAGGGCTAATACCTAGAAGCGTGGAGAGACAAGTTGAACAAAACGCAAAGCCCGCCATCACCTGCCACAAACAGGCGCACAATCAATTTTTCGCGTTTCTCACGAATCCCCTAAGGAGTAGCCATGAGTACCGAAGCTGTGAAGAAGTTGTTGGCAGAGTTCGACGACCTCGCATCCAAGAGCGAGAACGAGGACGTTCAATTTCTAATAAGGGCCATCAAGCTGCACGCGGAAGTCATCAACTCCCGCCTCAGCGCTCTCGAGGCAACCGCAAATGCTTCGGCCAAGCATTCGCCGAAGTAGCGTCGAACGGTCGGACCACGGGCCCGATCGATCAAACGCTATACGCGAGCCGCAACCCACCCCAATGACGACCTCCAACCATAATCGGCGCGGACACGTCTTTCATTAGCGTGTATTGCCCGGCTCCCATATCGCGTCGATACGTTTGCAACAAAAACGGTTTGGTATGCGTACCGGAAGCCAAACCGGTCCTGTCGTTGAAAATACGCCGGTTGCGCGAGTTGGCGGCATTCCAGACCGGGTCGTCACCCTGAGGCTGGGAAAACTTTTTGTTGTGCGTTGGCAGATACCCCTTGGTGTCGACCGCGGCACAGAACACAACGCGCTTATCCAGCACCAGCAAGGGCTCCTGGATCTCGGGCAAGATCCGGTCGGCGACCTTGATATACCGGGTCGTGAATTGCTCGGGATTTGTGCCGGCCGTCGGACTGTAGGCATGGTCGAACAGGTCCGCTGCAGAGATCTCGCCGCGCGAAATGGCCTGCTCGAAAGCCCGTCCGATCTTCTGCGCGGCCGTTACGACCGCCTGGATAAATGGCGTATCCGGCGTTTCTATGCCCGCTGCGGCAGTCAGTTCGATCAAGGTTTCAGACACCCCGAGCAGCTTGCTCAATTGATCGCGGGCCTTGGTGAAACTCGTGCTTGACCGCTCAACTCCGGTGACCATCTCGGAAACTTTCGACTCGAGCCCGCTGCATTGCTGGTCGATAGCTTCTGTCTGCAGCGCAATTTGCTCGGCTTCGACGCTCAATGTGGTTATCGCCTTCCCCGTGGTCGACACGACTTCGCCGATCGCGTGCGTGCCTTCCTTGACTCGTTGCGCACGCACGGCACTGGCGGAACCCTCAGCCATCAACAGATCAGCCTGGCCTGACAGTTTTGCCAGCGTGGCGCCGATTTCCGAGGTTGCCTGAGCGGTCTTGGCGGACAACGCCTTGACCTCGGATGCGACTACAGCGAAGCTCTTGCCGAATTCGCCGGCACGAGCCGCTTCTATCGCGGCGTTCAAAGCCAGCAGGTTGGTCTGGCGCGCGATAGTCGAGATCCCTTCAGAAATTTTGCTGACTTCGTTCAATGACTCACGCAACGTCTCGATCTCGGCAGCCATCACCGAGACGCTGTCGACCAGGCCGTGGATGTCTGCAAGGGAAACCCTGACGGTTTCCTCGGATTGACTCACTTCGGACGCGGCCTGGTCCGCCACAATACGCATCTGGCGCGCTGCGGCTGCAATCCGCTGATTGCCTTCCATTGTCGACGTCGCGGAACGCTGC
>NZ_JBAUSA010000747.1:0-4898 GCF_049581465.1 Caballeronia sp.
TCGAAGTTGAACGGCCCGGTACCCGTCACGCCCACCGCGAACTGGGCGCTCTGGCCTTCGCTCACCGACGCGTTCACCGGCTGCACCGTGATCGTGGGAACGGCGGCTGAGGGACCCGATACGCACAGCGACCAGCCCGGCGTGTTATTGATGATGCCGGGCACGGACTGCCCCGACGAGAACACGAGGTAGTCATCGGTCGACTGACCCGGCACGGGCGTCGTGGTCCACGTCCCCCACGGCGACGGGAACGCGCACTGGGCGTAGTTCGCCCGGGCGATCGTCAGCGCTTCGGCCTGGGTCGCGAGGCGCATACCCACCGACTGGCAATATTGCTGGGCGATCGTCTGCGTGAACTGCGCGCCTTGCTGCGGAAACGTCGTGTAGTACTGCTGCCAGATCAGACCGCTGACATTGTCCTTCACGGTCGGAACGTTAGGCCCCGACGGAAGACCGGAAATAGTCGATGTCCACGTTCCCGGTTGCGCGCCGAGCACCGTATAGCGCTCGGTTTGACCCCCACATTGCGGCGCGTCGAACACCTGGAACTCATACAGCGAATAGCCGTATTGCGTGGCGCGCTGCAGGCCGAGCATCCGGATGTAACGGGCCGACGTGCTCGCGAAGTAATGCGTCTCCGTGCCGCCAAACCCCTGGACCGGGCCGCCAAGCACACTGGTCCAGTTCTGCTTGTCGTTGGACACCTGAATGTCGTACTGCGAAGCGTAAGCGTTCTCCCACGCAAGCACGACCTTGTCGAACGTCTGTACTGAGCCCAGATCGATCTCGATCCACGACGGGTCGATGCCCGGTGCGGACGACCAGCGCGTCGAGAGCGAGCCGTCGATCGCGTACTGCGGACCGAGCCCGCCATTTTGCGAGCTGCTCGCCGTGGCTGTTCCGACGAGCGCGAGGTTGCTGGCGTCGGCACCGCTCACGGTGAGCGTGGCGACGGCACTCGTGACGCTGCCGGCGCTGTTGCTGATCGTGACCACGTAGTTGCCCGCGTCGCTCGCCTGCACCTGCGCGAGTGCAATGCTCGAGGTGTTCGAGCCGAACGGCACGCCATCCTTGGTCCACTGATACGTCATCGGTTGCGAACCGGTAGCGATCACGTTGAAGGTCACGCTCTGCCCGAACGGCACGGTCTGGCCGGCAGGCTGCGATGTGATGACCGGCGGGGTCGCTACGTTCACCGTCAGCGTTGCACCGGCCGAAGTAATCGTGCCTGCGCTATTCGTTACGACGACGCTATACACGGTGCCGCTAGCAGACGCCTGCATGACCGGTGTGTCGTACACCGGCTGCGTCGCGCCCGGGATCGGCGTGTTATTTGCCAGCCACTGATAGGTCAGCACGGGCGAACCGTTCGCCAGGACGCTGAATTCCGCGGTCTGTCCGGCCGTGATCGTCAGCGGCAGCGGTTGCGAAGTGAGGGTCGGTACAACCGGCTGCACCACGGTCACGCTCGCCGTATTCGAGGGGACGCTGCCGCTTGCATTGCTGACCAGCACGCTGAAGGTTGCGCCACTGTCGCTCGCTTGCAGCGGCGGTGTTGTGTAGGCGTAGCCGCTCGCGCCCGGGATCGGCGCGCCGTTCTTGTACCACTGGTAGGAGATGGGCGAAGCACCGGCCGTCAGGACACTGAATTGCCCGTTTTGCCCTGACGTGACCTTCTGACTGACAGGCTGCGCAAGAATCTGCAGCACGCCCGGAGGCTGCGGACCGACCGAGAGCTCGGAGCCGCTAAGCGTACCCGCGTTGACCGCCGGCACGATGTTGAACGAGGTCGTGCCACCGCCGAGGCCCGGCGAACTCGCCGTCACCGTGACCGTACCGGGTGTGAACTGCGACTTGACCGCGATTTTCGTGATGCCGCCTTCGGCCGTGACGTTCGGGTCGCCCGGCGCATGGTACGTATTCGGCTGGTTAGGCGTCACCCAATGATCCGTACCGCCGCGGTAAGTACCGGGGCCACTGACACCGAACGTCAGGATCGCCATCGAATCCGGCACGCGGACACCATGTGCGTCCACCACGGTCGCCGTGACGATACCCACATCGGTGCCGTTAGCCGTGATCGCAAACGAATCGCCGTTGGGCTTGACCAGTTCGGAATCGACCGTGAGCTGGATATGGTCGGCAGGACCGGCCGTAACAAGCTGGTCCGACGCCGCAACCTGGCGGTTGTTATCGAGGCATTCAGCCACAAGCGTGCCTGGCACGAACGCAAGGTTGTCCCAGTGCACCTGGCCCGGCAGCAGCGTCGTGTCCTGAGTCAGGTCGGCGCTCGAATCCGAGTTGGTCGGATTTGGCACTTGCTCACCGCCTACCTGCTGGCCGTTGAGCAGCAAACGAACCGAAGGGCAGTTGCTGAACGCGTTGACCCGCACAGAGCCGGACTGGTTCCAGGTGCTGGCAAGCTTGACGACAGGCTTGATCTGGAACGGCGTCCAGTTGGCTTCGTAGATGTAGTAAAGCAGGCGCGGGATGCGATGCTCATCCATCATGGATGCGCCATTGCCGCGCACCAGGTTTTGATCCTGGCCGTCGAACTGTGTCACGATCTCGCCCGGCGTATCGGCCAGGTACCAGTGCGCAATCCCGAACGACTTGCCGGCGACACTATGCACCCAGTCATTGACGGGCGGCGCGGCAAAATCGAGTTCATGGGCGTAGCTCCAGCGGGCCACACCCCAGCCCCAGTACTCCGATCCCCAGGCTGGCGAATTTGGATAGGTCTGCTTGACGTTGATATCGCAACCGTCGCCGCTGCAGCCGAGAATATCTCCGTTCGCTGGATTAGGCGTACGGTCGGCCTGAGCCCGCGTATTGACCGGATCCCACACCTGCGAAATTGCCTTCAGCGTTTGCGCAAACGTTGTATCGGTCGCGCCGTTGTCCGCTTCCCACGAAAGTACCGAGGGGTGGTTCCGATCGTGGACGATCATGTCCCGATGCAACTCTTCCTTGAGTTCGACGTTATCGGGCGTCGTGCAGCCCGTCGTGACGCTGGCCGAGCAGATCACGGCAAAGCCGCTCTCGCCGTCGCCGCTCGGCTGGATCATCATGATGCCGTAGGCGTCCGCGGCGTCGAGGAACTCAGGCCCCTGGCTCGAGTGTCCCGGCCGGTACAGGCTGCCGCCGGCCTGCGCGAGCAGGTTCAGGTCTTTCCATTGAAGCTCCGACGGCACGGCCGACCCAAGCGCCGGGTAGTCATAGCGGCCCGACGCACCCCACAGGAAATGGGCATAACCGTTGAAGTAGGGGAAATTCTGGTCCCACGTGATCGTGCGAATACCGAGTGGGGTTGCCTTCGAATCCACCACGACGCCATTCATGCTGACCGAATTGATCACGTGATAGAGGTACGGGCCGCCGTACACACTATTGTTCGGATACCAGAGCGTGGGATTGGCAACCGTCAGCACCTGGTCGAACAGAGTCGGGGTAAGTTGCCCCGGTCCGTTTGCCGGGACCGTGTTGGCGGTCTGCGCGCTCGCCACGACGTTGCCGCCGGCGTCCACGATCTGCGTCGTCAAGGTGACCGGCTGATCCGTCGAATACTCGTTCACCACATTGGCCTGGACGCGGATCGTCGCCGAGGAGGTGCTCGCCGCCACCGTCGACACGTAAGTGCCCCAGGTATTCAGCACCGAATAGATGTTCTCGGGGATGTGCACCCGGTCCGTGATGTGCATCCACACCGGCCGGAAAATGCCGGTATCGTCCTGACCGAAGCGGAACGCGCCGGAGAAGCTCGGGGACTCGAAGAACTTGTCGCCGCGCGAGACCTTCACGGCCATCACGTTGTCGGTGCCGTCGAACTTTACATAGTTCGTGACATCGACGATGAACGGGATAAAACCCACCACATGAGTCGCTGTCGCATCGAGCGCGACCTTGCTGTTGCCCGGGATGAACTGACCGTTGACGTAGACCTGAACTCCCGTGTGTGCGCCGTCGAACTCGATAAGGACCTTGCGGTTCGCATAGGACGGATCGAGCGTGAAGTGCTTGCGGTACCAGTTCGTGTTGCCCGTCAGGGATCCCTGACCGCCGCCCGAAGTCATATTGATGAAGGTGTCGTTGTCGGCCGGCGTCTGCGGCACGCCGATCGTCTGCCAGCCCGAGTCGTCGAACGACGGCAGGGGGAAGTTGATCGGATCGTCGACATCCTTGATGTACTGCCAGGGTGTCGCGCCCAGATTGATCTTGACGTGATTGGACGGCGGAAGGCTGATACCCGCAAACGATTGCGTCGCCGCGAAGAGTAAGACCGCCCACAAGAATGCAAACAACCCCGCTTGCTGCCACGCGGTGTGCCTAACGCAATTGCGCATTTTTGAAATCTCTAATTGATTTTTATGACGTGGCGCATCGCATCGACTTCAGCAACGATTCCCCGATTCTTCCCGCAAACCCACCACCTGAATGAACATGCAAACGTTTGCTCTTGCGAGCAAACCGCAATTGTTTCAATTTCGGATAACGACATTACATCGGCAACATTTGATAGGGACAAACCCCAATTGCTGTTACTTGTTTACCCTGATGCGACGCGGACGGCAGTGTCCCCCATATTTGTGACAATTTGGGGGCAGTGGCAGTGAAATGGGGGCAGCAGCTTTGGCGCAAGTCGCGGGTGGCCCGCAATGTAGAGGAATGAGGAGTCAGGATTCGGAGACGAGGGGCAGTCTCACACCGATATACGACATCACTCGGCAAACGCAATCAATTGTGGTCGCGGGGGAGTTACTCACCGGTGCTTTCGCGACCGGCGCGCTCGCGCACCCCTTCCATGACTTCGAGCGCACGCGTGCGCGCGTGCTGGTGAGACACCACCGGCAATGGATAGTCGCGGCCCAGCCGAACCGATGCAGCCGCCAGCTGCGCAG
>NZ_JBAUSA010000748.1:0-4597 GCF_049581465.1 Caballeronia sp.
GCGTTACATAGCGCAAGCCGGAGGGTGCTAGCTCGATAAGACGTTGTGCCAGCAGCCCCGCCGACTTAAGGATCGAAGGTTGCGCGAAAATCGGCTCGGAATCTGCCCGTAAAGCGTCGACAGCCTCCCATATTTCCGCTGGATGATGCCCGAATGGAACGGCTCCGTACTGAGCAAGGAAGTCGAGATACCGCCTTCCATTTTCGTCGTATAGATATGCTCCCTCACTCCGCACGAAGGTCCTGTCCAGCTTCATCTGCTGCAACTTCGTAGCGAGATAAGGATTAACGTACGCCTCATACGGCCGCTCCTCCGGACCGGCGGCGCCCGCATTCTGAAGCACCATTAACGCGAGAATGAAATGTTCGGTATCCGATATTGGCGCGAGAAAATCACTGGATATCGCAACGCCCATCCGCCGCTCCAATGCACAGATCAGTTCCGCGCCGGATAGCGAATCTATCCCAAGGTCTGCGAGACTGGTGGGTTGTCCGGCCCAGGACACATTGAGCGTGTCGCGAACGTACGCAGCCACCCACGCCCGAATTTCGGGATCGGTTCTAAAGTTCATCGAAACATCCTTGACTGAAGTACCACGCACCGGGCGCGGTCGAGGCGCAAGCCATCGCACGCACTCACCGAAGCGATTTGCGTGTTATTAAGCTTGCCGAATTATGTCGATAGAAAATCTATAGGGAGTGAAACTCATGCCGGTTGATGCTGGCTGACCGGCCGAGAGCGATTGACTCCGTTGCGCGTCAGCGGCCTGACTTTGGATTGCATCACATCCACAGACTTGCGATCTGCATTTCTTATTTCATTTGATATGCACTGCTTCATTTTTGGTACCTCTCAATATCTCCCATCTGATGAGATATTGCCACACGACCGAATGAATTATTTTGATGGCTGTCAGATAATTTACTTGTTCTCTGAACGTTTGCTGCGGCATTTCACCCCAATCGAATGTCTATTTTAGTTTTCAATTGATTGACAGTCAGTTTGGATTGCATATCAAATTAATTGTCGAGATGAGACGAAATCGGGACTACGTCGTGCCCCGCTCCCGCCTCCCCGAACTATGACGACTAGAAGCCCGCAGCCAGACCATCTCTTCGACTGTCGCTCGCAGCAACATAACCACGCTCCGGGTCGTTGCGATCCAGCTTCCAGATGTACTGCCCCGAGCCAAAGTCCATATAGGCATCGTCGACGGATTTGATCGTATGGCCCAATCCTTCAAGCCCCTTCGCGGTTTCGCGATCCAGGGTCGATTCGATATCGATGGTGAAATCGCGATTGACCTTCCAGCGCGGTGCATCGCAGGCAGCTTGAGGCTGCTGGCCGTAGTCGAGCATCCGGACAATAGATTGCAGATGGCCTTGCGGTTGCATGTCGCCGCCCATCACGCCAAAGCTCATCACGGCCTCGCGCGTGCCGTCCACTTCCTGTGTGAGGAACGCCGGGATGATGGTGTGGAACGGCCGCTTGCCGCCTTCCACCACATTCGCGGATTTCGGGTCCATCGAGAAGCCACAACCGCGGTTCTGCATCGCGATGCCGCTGTTCGGCACGACGACGCCCGATCCGAAGCCCATGTAGTTCGACTGGATAAAGCTCACCATCATGCCGCGCTCGTCCGCGACCGACATATAGATCGTTCCGCCCGCCGGCGGCATGCCGAAATCGAAATGCGACGCGCGGCGCGGGTCGATCAGCTTGGCGCGCGCCGTCAGATACGCGTCGTCGAGCATTTGCTCCGGCGTCACGTCCATGGAACGCGGATCGGCGACGTATTGGTAGACATCGGCGAAAGCGAGCTTCATGGCTTCGATCTGCAAATGCTGCGACTCGATCTTGTCGACGGCGAGCGACTTCAGATCGAACTTGTCGAGTATGCCGAGCGCGATCAACGCAGCAATGCCCTGCCCGTTCGGCGGAATTTCATGGACCGTGTACCCACGATAATCCTTCGCGATCGGCTCCACCCACTCCGCCTGGTAGCCGCGCAAATCGTTCGCGGTCATCGCGCCGCCACCCTCCTTCGCGAACGCCGCGATCTTCTGCGCGATCTCGCCTTCATAGAATGCGCGCGGGCCTTGCTCGGCGAGCGTGCGCAGGGTTTTCGCGTGACCGGGAAAGCGCATCAGTTCGCTGATCTCGGGCGCGCGGCCGCGCGGCATGAAGGTATCGGCGAAACCGGGCTGGTCTTTCAACTCTGGCACCGCCGCCGCCCATTTGTACGCGACGATGCTCGCCACCGCGTGCCCACGCTCGGCGATCTCGATGGCCGGCTCCATCAAATCCGCGAATGGCAGCGAGCCGAATTTTGCGTGCAACGCCTCCCATCCCGCGATCACGCCGGGCACGGTCACCGCATCCCAGCCGCGCTTCGGCTGCCTGGCGAGTCCGTTCTCCTCCCCATATTTATGCTTGAAGTAATCGACATTCCAGGCCGCGGGAGACACGCCCGACGCGTTCAACCCATGCAGCTTCTTGCCGTCCCAGACGAGCGCAAACGCGTCGCCGCCGAGACCGCATGAAACCGGCTCGACCAGCGTGATGGCGGCAGCGGCGGCAATAGCGGCATCGACGGCATTGCCGCCTTTCCACAGCATCCTCAAGCCAGCCTGCGCAGCGAGCGGATGCGAGGTGGAAACAATATTGCGCGCGAACACGGGCATGCGCGGCGTGGGATAGGGGTTCTGCCAGTTAAAGCGGGTCATGGGTGTCTAGCGTTGATTGATGTAAGAGGAAGGCTTTCTTGAATCAAGACGAGTATTCAAAATCCCATTATGTCCACGGCAATGCATGAGAAAATATTAAACTTTCTTGTTAATCTTCAATCTTTTCTTGAACTCGCATGCCTACGATCCGGATGCTCAGAACCTTTCGCGCTATCGCCAGGACGGGCTCATTTGCCGCTGCCGCCGATAAAGTCGCGCTCACGCAAGCCGCCGTCAGCCTGCAAATGCGCGGTCTGGAGGAGGCCCTTGGCCGTCAGCTCTTCGATCGCCGCGCGCGGCAGATAACGCTCAGCCGCCAGGGTCATGAGATCCGTCCGAAGGTCGAGCAGATCCTCGATCTGGTCGATGAGCTTGCAGCCGCGCCTGCCGATTCAATGCAGGGGCCCGTGGTAATTGGAGCGGTGGTGTCGGTGATCGGCGCGCTGTCATTGGGCGTCGCGCGGCTGAAAACGGCGCATCCACGGCTTGATGTGCGCTTGTTATCGGCGCGATCCGACGAACTGACCAGCATGGTTGAACAAGGCGAGGTGGACATTGCCGCGGTCGTCGCCCGGCCGGACCAGACGCTACCGGAGTCCCTCAAGTGGACCCCGCTCTATACGGAACCTTTGATGCTGATCGTGAGCCGGGAAATCTCCGATAACGATCCGCGCCGCATCCTGGCATCGAACGGATTTTTACGTTTTGACCGGCTTGTGAGAACGGGTGTGGTCGTTGATCAGGCGTTGCGGCAGCTTGCGCTTGATGTGAACGAGTATCTTGAGCTCAACTCTATCGAGACAATTGTCGCGCTGGTCAGGAAGAACGTGGGAGTGACAGTGCTGCCGCAGTTGCATAACGCAGGGTGGCAAGCCGATCCTTTGCTACGATTGATCCCGATTGCGCAACCCGCCATTCGTCGTTCGGTGGGAATGATCGAGCGTTCATCGTTTGGGTGGAGCGGCATGACGGCCGCTATTGTCGATGGGTTGGCGCTGGCGCTTGAGGGGGTTTAGGGTTCTTGGGGCGGTTCTGCTTGCGGCGAGTGTGAGAATAGGGTGGAGTCCTTCTGCTCGCGTGGTCGTTCTGCTTAAGTCGGATTTTCTTGCTTATCTCTGTTAGCCCCTGTCCGGGGCGGGACTTCATTTCTTTGCAAACGCGAAAAGAAACGAAGCAAAGAAACGCGTTTTAAACCGCCAATTTTTAAGTGTCCTCGTCGCTCACTCCAGGTCTTTGGCACGAACGTAGTGCCGCCTCCACTCATCAAGCCGCAGTCGAACACCACCCTCAAGCACCCGCGGCGCGCACACGCTTCGCCTCGACCGCCCCATTCGTTGCTACCACTGGCCGCAGCGCCCTTGGCGTTGCCAAACTATCTCGCCGCCTTTAATACAGGCTTAAGCCAACAACCACATCCTGAACCCGTTGATCCTCCTGTAGTACCCCTCTTCAAGGCCGCTAATGCGGCCTTTTTTTTCGTGCCGCACTACGCACTTGGCGCCCGGCTCACGAACATATCAAACGTCGATCAGTCGTTTTTACCTGGCAAGTGGAACTGAGCGGTAAATAGCAGGTAAGCCGCCCTATTGTTCCTATTCTAAATTGACGATACTTAGCGCGCTGCTCCTCTCGCGCATAAATGTCTACGATCCAATGACAGTCGAATTACTCTCCTGTCTCCAAAATCTCCACGACCTATTCGCAAAATGGGAATGGCCCGATCGCCTCGCAACCATCGCGCGTCAATTTGGACTGTCGTTCGAGTTACTGAATCATCCCTCGAATATTCGACTCGTTGAGCCCGGATAACGTGATTGACCGCTCCGCCCGGTAACAGGCAGTGCAGGAGAAAAAATCCCGCGCTATACGGA
>NZ_JBAUSA010000749.1:0-7065 GCF_049581465.1 Caballeronia sp.
GCGCCGCGAGGAGCACGAATGCATCGGCAGGGTCGGGCGTCGAGGACGTGGCCGTTGCCAGGCTCGCGAAGTTATCGTCGGCGATCACGCGTTCATGCACTCGCGATTCACCGGTACCCGCCCGGCGCACGAGCGCGGTCACATCGTGGCCTGCATTGAGGAGATTCGCGCACGTCGCGCGGCCCACGAAACCGTTCGCTCCGGTCACGACTATTCGCATGATTGCGCCCTCATGCCGATAACCTCCGATACACCGCGCAGGTTTGCGCGACGGTTGCATCCCAGGTCAACTCGGCGGCGCGTCGCAAGCCTTTGACGGCGAGTTCGTCCCTTAACGCCGGATCGCCTAGCAGGCGCCGCATGCCGGCGGCGATGTCATCGATGGAATACGGGTCCACCTCCCACGCCGCTCCCGCCGATACCTCAGGCAGCGACGTCAGGTTCGACGTCAACACGGCCACGCCGCTCGCCATGGCTTCCGCCACGGGCAAGCCGAAGCCTTCGAATAACGACGGGTAAGCGAACAGCGCCGCCGATGCATACAGCTTCAGCAAATCGGCACGCGGCACATAACCCGGTGTGAAAACCTGGCCGGCTTGCGCCAGCGGCTCGATCACGCGCAACAACTCGGAATTTTTCCAGCCGTCCGCGCCGATCAAGACAAGCGGGAAGGCCTGGCGCATATCAGCAGGCAGGCGTGCGAACGCTTCCACCAGGCGTTGAAGGTTCTTGCGCGGCTGCAGCGTGCAGACCGACAAGACAAAGCCTCCGCGCGCAACGCCCAGACGGCCAAGCGCCTCCGCGCAGGACTCGGCCGCGTAGGGCTGGAACGCCGGCTCGACGCCCAGATGGATCGTCACCACCTTCGATTCCGGCACGCCATAGATCTCGACGATATCGTTCTTCGTGTAATGACTGTCCGCAATCACCACCTGCGCCTGCCGCAAAGTCTTCGGCAACTCGCGATCCAGATACTCCACAGCCACGCGTGGATGAAACTCAGGATGCCGCCGATGCGACAAGTCGTGAATGGTGACGACCGTCGGTCCGCTATAACGCGACGCCACGAAGTTTGTCTCGTGATAGATATAGCCGCGCCGTGCAAAGTCGGCCCGGACATCGCGCGATTTGATCGCCCGCACGATCGTCCGCCCGCGATAAAGGCCCGGCATGCTGCGCGCCTTTTGCAGTACCTTCGCCGCGATGCCGTCGGTGAACTGGACGCCCTTTCGCAGGGGCACGCGCTGTTCCATCAACGCACGCAGGCGTTCGCCTTCGAAGCACTCCGTGCCGACCCAGCCAGCAAGGCCAGCGACCTCACGATCCTGGATCAAGCCTTCCAGCAGATGTTGCGTGTAGTAACCGACGCCGCTTCTTGGTGGTCTAAGTGAATTGAGATCGAAAAGCAGTTTCATGCGATTGGCGTCGTGCGGCAAAAAAGAGTCTGCGAGGGCGGTGGCACCGCCATCGTGGGTTACTGCAGGGTGTTTCGGACAGACGCCGGAGCCAAGCGACGACGAAGTGCGCACAGCAAACTCATCTCTCGAACGGAAGGGTTTGCCGGACTCGAAGTCGCAGCCTCCGTCATTTTTTCCTTTTACCTGGGTCTTTACCTGGGTCTTTACTTGGGTCTTTACTTGCGTCATGCGAATGGCGTTGAAACCAATGGCAAGCCAGTTCCACAATTTAACATATCGGGGTCAGCCTCCTCGCAGTTTTGGGCTGCTGGCGCGCCGCTCATCATGCCTGCGCAGCGCGGCGCGTCAGGGCCGCACGGATCTTCAAACTTCCAAGCGCCTCCTTGTTCGGAACACACCTTAACAAAGCCGCCGCCGTGTCGCGAGCGGCAGGCAGTTCGATTGCTGCAACAACGGTAACCATATGTATTCAAATCGGGCACCGGCGTTTCGAAATCCGTTAATATCGCCGCTTTCATTCAGCGATATGGCCATTTCTGTGTCATTTTATGACGAGTATTGCTTGTCGTCATTTGTATGCATGAGTAAACTTCAGTGATCTGCGCAGCTAGAACACTTTGAAACTCGTCTGACACCCGCTCGAAACCCCTTTTGCCGGACCCGATAAGGTTAAAGAATGCAAACTTTCTCCGATCAGCGATCGGCGCAGCCTTCCCTTGCCTGCTCAATAATATGGACGCTCGGACTTGCGGCCTCCCTTTATCTGTGCTTTCAGCCAGAAATTGCTAGCGGCTTTCGGTTTTTATATGGCGACTACTTTGATACAGAGATAGAAACGGCGATCCTGGAGCATTGGTACAACGTCTTTTCGGGACTGCAACGATGGACCGAGACCGGATATTTTTTCCCTCACCACGATACGCTGGGATATAACGACGGTTATTTCATTTACGGCGTTATCTATTCGTGCATTCGGGCATTCAGAGTTGACCCATTTGTGTCGACCTCGCTCACACACATCGTTGTCAAGGCAGTTGGGTATGTTGGGATGTTCTCGCTGTTACGCCGGTTTCGCTTAACGTTTGCAGCGAGCCTGCTTGGCGCGATTTTGTTCACTATTGCGGGAAACTCCAATAATCAGATAGCGCATGGTCAATTGCTATCTGTAGCGTTTTCGCCGATTGTTGCCATTTCATTGATGCGCTGCCGGGATGCGTTCACCCGCGCCGACTATCGAAAGTTGCTGTTGCACAGCTCAGTTCTTGCAATCGTATTCGACGCCTGGATGCTGACGTCGTTCTACATGGCCTGGTTCTTTGCATTTTTCTGCATGGCACTCGCCGGTGTAGCCATGGCGTGCGCTCACGCGACCGAAACCCGCAAAGCATGGAACGCAATAAGGGCCGCCTGGAGACCGATCCTGCTTTGCGTTCTCCCCATGATAATTTTGATCATCCCGTTCTTGATCGTGTATCTGCCCAAGGCTCGCGAGACCGGTATGCATCCGGTCGGCACGGCAATCGCTCATTCCCTATTCCCGCTCGATCTTTTCAACGTGGGCGACCGTAATTTCGCGTGGAGCCGCTTCTTTAGCTTTCTTCATAATGCAATTGCACCGGACACAGAATCTGGCGGGGAGCATATCACTGGCTTTCCTGTCCTGATGATCATTCTCGCGGTCGCCGGCACGCTCTACTTTAAAGCTCAAAAATCGTATAACAAATCGCAAGAATTCACTGCGAATAAATTTTTATTCTGCATGGGTGTAGCCGCCTTGGTTACATGGTTGGCCGTAGTTAAATTCGGCTCCTTTTCGCCGTGGAGAATCTTGTATTTTATTGTTCCCGGCGCGAAAGGTATTCGAATCATATCTCGATACCAAATATTCTTGACCCTGCCCCTGTTGGTAATAGGAATCAGCTATCTCGACCGATTGCGCTCTTATGTTCCCAAAGTAATTTTGTTTTTTCTAGGGGCTGTACTAATTGGTGAAAGCGTCAACAGCATGCAATCGCTCACGCTAAACACCGCAGAGCAAAACAGAATGTTGGCGGCGATCTCGCCGGTACCGGCGTCGTGTGACTCATTTTTCGTCGTCAACGCACGCGGGAGTGAGCTCACCGGCAATCCGGAAGTTCTCTCTCTGTACCCGCATAACGTCGACGCCATGTTATTGACAGCGTATTTCCGAATTCCGACGATGAACGGCTTCTCGACATTCAATCCATCCGACTGGGATTTTTCGAACTCCACCAGTCCAGACTATGTCGCCCGTGCGAAAGCGTACGCGGAGCGCCACAACCTGCGCGGCGTTTGCTCACTCGATGCGACCAAGCCGGAGAAGTGGAATCAGGCGCCTTTCACGCCTGACATGCCGACCTAGGCATACCCTGGGCGCGCAATGCACGGTAGGCCGCGGGCGCATCGATTGCTGCAACAACGGTAACCAGATGTACCCAAATCGGGGACTGGCGACTTGAAATCCGTTAAAATCACCGCTTTCGTGCATGAATTCAGACACTTTTCCGAGCCATTCAATGAAGATTATTCCCGTCATCATCTGTGGGGGCGCGGGTACCCGCCTGTGGCCCGTGTCACGCGAAGCCTTCCCTAAGCCGCTGTTGAAACTGGCCGACGGGCAAAGCCTGCTGCAGAAGACATTTCTGCGTGCATCGCATGTGGCAAGCGCCGATGAAGTCGTGATAGTGACGAATCGCGAGACCTACTTCCTGACCAAGGATGAGTGCGTCGATGCCCATACCGGCGTCTCGCAACTGGGTTTCATCCTCGAACCGTCCGCGCGCAACACCGCTGCGGCTATCGGGGTCGCAGCCGAAGTCGTGCGCCAGCAGCATGGCGCCGACGCGATCATGCTGGTCATGCCCGCAGATCAACTGGTGGACGATGAAGCCGCGTTTGGCGCGGCTGTCCAGCACGCCGCGCGCGCGGCGCAGGAAGGTCGCATTGTTACGTTCGGCATCCGGCCGACGAAGCCGGAAACGGGCTACGGATACATCGAATTTGAAAGCGCGCCGCTGCCGGGTGCCGACGCCGTGCACAAGGTCGTGCGTTTCGTCGAGAAGCCCGCGTTGAAGATCGCGGAGGAACTCGTGGCCGGCGGGCGTCATCTGTGGAATGCAGGCATGTTCTGCTTCACCGCCGAGGCCATGCTCGCCGAACTCGAAAAACACGCGCCGAACGTGCTCGCGCCTGCTCTTGCCGCTGTGAATGCCGCGACGCGCAGCGAGTCGAAGGACGGCTACACCGTCGAACTCGATGCCACGCAGTTCGGCCGTGCGGAAGACATTTCCATCGACTATGCGGTGATGGAGCGCTCGGATAACGTCAATGTGGTTCCGTGCGAAATGGGCTGGAGCGATATCGGTTCGTGGCTGTCGATCAGCGAACTGACTGCGCCCGATGCGCGGGGAAATCGCGTTCAAGGCGAAGTCGAGCTGTATGACGTTGACAACTGCTTCGTGCGCAGCGAAGAAGGGCGACTGATCGGCGCGGTGGGCGTGCAGGACCTGATCGTGGTGGATACCGCCGACGCCCTGCTGATCGCGTCGCGCGATCGTGCGCAGGATGTGAAGCAGATCGTCGCGAAGTTGAAGCGCGTGAATCATTCCGCGTACCGGCTGCATCGTACCGCGCATCGCCCGTGGGGCACGTACACCGTGCTCGAGGAAGGCGACCGCTTCAAGATGAAGCGCATCGTGGTGAAGCCGAACGCACAGCTCTCCTTACAGATGCACCATCACCGTAGCGAACACTGGATCGTGGTGAGCGGATGTGCGGAGATCGTCAACGGCGACCGCGTGATCTCGCTGCAACCGAATGAGTCGACGTACATTCCTGCTGGGCATAAGCACCGGCTGAAGAATCCGGGCGTGATGGATCTCGTCTTGATCGAAGTGCAATGTGGCGAGTATCTCGGCGAGGACGATATCGTCCGCTTCGAAGATGTCTATGGGCGCGCGCCGGTTTAATACGGCTTAGCTGACTTTTCCGCGTATTGCTTTGAAACGGGCGCTTGCGCCCGTTTCAACTTCGGCTGGTCGCACTTGGCCGCCACCGTCCCCAGGATCTATGCGCGTTTTACACTTCTACAAGACGTACAAGCCCGACTCAATGGGTGGCGCCGAAGAACTTATCGGCCAGATCTGCTCGGGTGCGGCGAAACGCGGCATCACGAGCGAAGTGCTGACGGTCAGCAAGGACACGACGTCGGTCGATTTTGGCGACCACGTGCATCATCGGGCGAAGCTGGATGTGGAGATTGCGTCGTCGGCGTTTTCGATGGCCGCGTTCCGGCGCTTTCGTGAATTGGCCCAGCATGCGGATCTGATTCATTACCATTTTCCCTGGCCGTTCGCGGATGTCGTGCATTTTGCTACGCGGGTCGGGAAGCCTTCTGTTGTGACGTATCACTCGGATATTGTCCGGCAAAAGGTGTTGCTCCAGTTTTACAAGCCTTTGCGCGACCGGTTTCTTGGCAGTGTCGATGCGATTGTGGCGACCTCGCCCAACTACCTCGCGACCAGCGATGTGTTGCAGCGGTTTCGCGACAAGGTGGTAGTGATACCAATCGGGTTGGATGAGACGTCCTATGCCACGCCGACTGAAGAGAAGTTGAGGTACTGGCGCGAGCGCGTTGGGCCGAAGTTCTTCTTATTTGTCGGCAACTTGCGTTACTACAAGGGCTTGCACGTTCTACTCGATGCCATGCAAGGGACCGAGTTTAAAGTGGTGATCGTAGGCGCAGGGCCGGTTGAGCGCGATCTGCGGGCGCAGGCGGAACGGCTTGGGTTGAAGAACGTTGAGTTTGTCGGGCCAGTGGACGATGACGACAAGGTCGCCCTCCTCTCGCTCTGCTATGCGTTGACGTTTCCCTCGCATCTGAGGTCCGAGGCTTTTGGGATCTCGCTGCTCGAAGGCGCGATGTTCGGCAAGCCGATGATATCGACGGAGATCGGGACCGGGACTTCGTACGTGAACGTGGATGGTGAGACGGGGATCGTGGTCGCTGCAAGTGATCCGGGCGCGCTGCGCGGTGCCATGGGTACGCTTTGGGCCGACGAAGCGTTGGCGACCCGATTCGGGGTTGCTGCAAGGGCGCGGTTCCTGGCCATGTTCACCGCCGACAAGATGGCGGATGCGTATGTGCGGTTGTATCGGCGGCTTTGTCCAGGTCGATGATGTCTTTTTTATTTCGGTCTCAAACGAACACCTAAACGGCGTCAAAAAGAATGTCTAATTTGCAAGCTCAAGCGCCATCGAAAAAAATCGCGATCATTCTGCCCGCGTATAACGAGTCAGCGACAATCGTCGAGACGATGAGAGCGTTTCATCAGCAATTGCCATCGGCTTCGCTGTATGTAATTAATAACAATTCAAAAGACGACACGCAGGCTCTCGCTGAGAAGACGCTGTCAGCGCTTGGTTGCGAAGGCGCTGTAATGGTGGAATTGCGCCAAGGCAAAGGCAATGCTTTGAGACGCGCGTTTGTCACAATAGATGCCGACATCTACGTGATTGCCGACGCCGATATGACGTATCCCGCCGATCGTCTGCAGGATCTGATTGCGCCGGTACTGGAAGGCCGCGCCGATATGGTTGTGGGCGATCGTCATTCCGGTGGACATTA
>NZ_JBAUSA010000750.1:0-3922 GCF_049581465.1 Caballeronia sp.
TGACCCGACGTGCCTGACGATAGAGAGACGCTAATTGCAGGGTTGCGGCTCGGTATGAGCCTCAACCACGCGGACCCTGACGCAGGGTCAAACGCGCGGTAGCGCGCACCTGGATCGCCACCCGCCCCCAAAAAAAAAGCACCCCGAAGGGTGCTCACGCCAGCATGTATTTTGGACGGTTTGTTTTTGTTTACCCCGATTCCCAATTCTCGGTGCCGACTGGGCGTTGATACAAGAATCGACGCGAAGCAGTGGTGACCCGTAGATTGGTTTTTGTTGTTTCAGCTGGTGAGAGCACTATAGGTCAGACAAAAAGGATGTTGAAGTAAAAACCGCTTAAAAGCGTATGCCAGCGCACATTGACGTGGGGCTCTCGTCCCAGGTAGCCGACATCCAACGAGGCGCCCGATGCCCCTCATGCAGATCGCGAAAACCACGCGCCGGGGAGTCCAGACGCGCGGTTGCGAACGATCAGTAAGCGCCCATGTAATCGCGCTTGCCGAGGTTCACGCCGTTGTGGCGCAAGATCGCATACGCGGTCGTGACATGGAAGAAGAACTGGGGCAGGCCGTAGTGCTGCAGATAGGCGCTACCACCCAGCTTCTTCTCTTTCGGCGTTCCCGGACGCAGGATGATTTCCTTGTTCTCGCTACCATCGAATTGCGCGGCGTCGAATGAACCGATGTGGTCCAGGGCCTTGGCAATGAGTGCTTGCAGGTCGGCGAACGTGACTTCGGTGTCGGGCCACGACGGTACGTCCACGCCAGCCAGGCGCGCGGTCACGCCCTTGGTAAAATCGGCAGCGATCTGGACCTGGCGCACCAGCGGGAACATGTCTGGGAACAGGCGCGCCTGCAACAGTGCGTTCGGCTCGATGTTCTTTTCCGCGACGTGTGCTTCGGCTTTCGCGAGCACCTCGGACAAAGCTGTCAGCATTTGCTTGAAAACCGGAACGGATGCGTTGTACATGGAAATGGTCATGATTACTCTTATCGTCGATGTTGGCTGCCGACGCGGAAGATGCCGCGCCAGCGGGTTGCGTGTCTGGATTGACGCTTGAACTCATCACTTGTGCGGCGTGCCGGACGCAGGGCAGGATTATAAGCGTGCCGGCGAATCCCGGATGGAAACGCGACGCTCTCTCTGGCGAGGACCGGACCGGAAGGGCCGAGCTTGAAAAAGCGGGGGCAACTCGCGAACTGCGCCACGCGCCGAGGTGGTCGATCTGCGTTGATAAAAGGGGAATGAACGGGGAATGAATCGGTCGCTCACGCGCAAGAGCGAAAAGCTGCGTTACTCGTCCGGACACGATTCGCGACTATCTGCGCGCCGCTGTGAAAGACGGCTGGCGCCCGTTGCAGCAGCCTCATAAAAATCCGGACATCCAGCAACCATAGATGCGCAATGCTATGTATCTAGATGACATGATTCGCGTGCAGTCGGTCTCCGCTGTATCCGCAGTTGTGTGCTGCGCGCATGCAAATGACAGTCTGACGGTTTCAATTGCAACCCGCGTTTGTGGCAGTCTTCATGCATGTCTTCCCGCTTGGGCTTTTGTATACGCCCTTGCCGTTCACGGTCTTGGCCTCTCCGCCCCTGTTCGTCGTGGTCGTAGCCACACCGTTCTGATTTTTCTGTGACTTCCAGCCGTTACCGGTGTTCGGATTGTAACCACCTGCTTGCTGCCCGTTGTTGCAAACCCTGCGGCCAGTCGCGGTAGTGCTACATTCCGCGAATGCATTTGTATAAAACAGCATGCATGCCAATATTGCAAGAACTCTCATGGTGACCTCCGGTTGTCATCGGCGAAAAACGCCTATACCGCCGCGTGCGTCATTCAATACTAGTTCATCTCTAAGGTTTCCTACTCGTCCTTTTCAACCCGATACATTCGACTGGCGTCAAAAATAGACGCCGGTCCATTATGATTCTTCGAACGTGGCTCATATGACGTTTCGACTAGGGACGACGGCCGTGATAATACCGAGCGCATCGATCGACTTGAATCGCGAGAATAGAGCTAGCCGCTCACCCTCACGCTCACGAATCCCGCGGCGCTTCCGGTGCCTCGCGGCGAGCGTGGCTGGCATCTGGTCTGCGTTAGCGCTCGCGCAGGAAATGGAGCCGCGCACCTATTCCGCGGTTCCTGTCGGAACTAATTTCATCGTGGCGACCTATGCGAGATCAAGCGGTGACATCACGTTCGACCCCTCGCTGCCCGTTACCGGCCTGCAAGCCACAATCAACAATTATTCCCTTGGGTATTCTCACAGTTTCGGCATGCTGGGTCATGTCGCGAGCGTGGCTGTCTCGGTGCCGTATGCCAATGCCAACGTGACGGGTAACGTCGAAGGAGAGGCCGCACGGGCGTATCGATCCGGCATGGGTGACGTGCGGTTTAGGTTTGCCGCGAATCTTCTCGGGGGTCCCGCACTCACGCCAGCAGAATTCGCGCAGCGCAGCCCCGATACCATCCTCGGCGCCAGCTTGAGCGTGATAGCGCCGACCGGGCAGTACGTACCGACACGCATCATCAACGTCGGGTCGAACCGGTGGGCGTTCAAGCCCGAAGTCGGACTATCCCAGCCTATCGGCGACTGGTTTGTGGAAGGCACGGCTGGTGTCTGGCTCTTCACCGACAATCCTGACTTTTATGGTGGCACCCGCCGCAGCCAGGATCCACTGCCGACATTCCAATTGCATGGTGGCTACACGTGGCGGCCCGGGCTGTGGCTCGCCGCGGACATGACTTATTACACGGGCGGCCAGACAAGCGTCAACGGCCTCCTGAACCACGACCTGCAACGCAACGTTCGCTACGGCGTCACGTTGTCATTTCCTCTTTCTGCGCAATGGTCAGGCAAGCTCGCGTGGTCGCGTGGACTGGTCACGAGTTTCGGTGGCAACTTTCAAACGATCTCAGTCGCGCTTCAATATCGCTGGTTCAATCGCTGACGCGCTTCGGCGAGCCAATATTCAGCGACCTGAAGCGCGTCACCGGTGCGTACCGTCTGCGCTGCTCGCGGCATGCAGTGACACGAGTCGCGCGAGTACGATTGCGGGATAAAGCTGACCGATCAGTGCCTCTAGAATCGCGAGCGACCTCGCCAGGTGGGCCAGTGGTGTGACGTCACCATATCCCACTGTGGTAAGCGTGACGAAACTGAAGTAGACCCATGTTGAGCGATCCGTCGGACTGCCCTCAGGTGGGATGCCGGCAAACGCATCCGGCACATGGGCGTTTAGAAGTTGATAGGCCTCGGCCCAGACGACACCGATCAATACATAAAGCACGACGGCGCCCAGTATTCGGTCGACCGTCACTGTGCCACCGCTAAATATCTTGATGCCAATGACAACGCACAGGATCCCGAGCGCAAAGAGCCCTGTTATGTCGTATAGCCCCGGTGTGGTTCCTAACGGAAGGAGCCATGCTGTGCAACGTATCACGATGGCGACAATGGCGACCACGGCAATCGCCAGGAATTGCCTGCGGTGGTCTGACACTGTCGTCATGCCGCTCACCAGGATCAGCGACAGCAGCACGTCTCGCGCCACGCGCGCAAGGATGCTGTTGGGCGCGACGGTAAAGGGCACGACGAACACGTTAAGGACGAGTAGAAAAAGCAGAACCGCCATGCTGTCGATACGTAACCTCACGTTGCGATCGTGCCACCGTTGCGGATCGGCCATCGTCGCTCCTGGTCATGGTCGAAGCGAGACGCGGCTCGCGGCAAGCAGAACCGGCTCTCACTGGCGATGCATGGCTCGACCCCATGGATCGCCAGCTTGACGAAAAGTTAGAGAGCCTTATTAGGCGCCTTTCCGGCCGAACCGGCTTTAAGCGCCCTCGCTACTCCCGCGCCGTATTCCGGATCGGCTTTCGAGCAGTGTTCGATATGAAGGTTGCGGATCGGCTCCG
>NZ_JBAUSA010000751.1:0-6911 GCF_049581465.1 Caballeronia sp.
GCCTACGCCTATCCGTTGCTGATCAAGCAACTCTTGCACACGCCGTTCGTTCAGGCGCAGGAAGAGGAGATCGTCTACCGGGACCAGTTCCGGATGACCTACGCTACGTTGCGCGAGCGTATCGCACGCCTCGCCAACGGCTTGAGCCAACTTGGCGTGCAGCACGGCAGCACCGTCGGGGTGATGGATTGGGACAGCCACCGCTACCTCGAATGCTATTTCGCCGTGCCGATGATGGGCGCTGTCTTGCAGACCGTGAACGTGCGTCTGTCCCCGGCGGAAATCGCCTACACGATCAATCACGCCGGCGCTGAAGTCCTGCTGGTTCACACCGATTTCCTGCCGGTCGTCGAATCGATCAAGGACAAACTGGAAACAGTGCGTAAGTTCATCTGGATCGATGAGCCAGGTAGCGAAGCTTGCGAACACACCATTCCCTTCTCGATTGAATACGAGGCCATGCTGTCGGCGAACAGCACGAGCTACGCGTTTCCGGACTTTGACGAGAACACGCGTGCAACGACGTTCTACACCACCGGCACGACAGGCCTTCCCAAGGGCGTTTACTTTACGCACCGGCAACTGGTCCTGCATACCATCACCCTGATGGGGGCACTGGCGAGCCCTGTCTCGGGACAGCGTTTCCATCGTGGCGACGTGTACATGCCGCTCACCCCGATGTTCCACGTCCACGCATGGGGCATGCCGTATATCGCCACGCTTCTGGGCGTTAAGCAGGTCTATCCCGGGCGTTATTTACCGGACCGGCTCACACGTCTCGTGCGCGAGGAGGGCGTCACGTTCTCGCATTGTGTCGGCACGATCCTGCACATGCTGCTCGCGTGTGAGGAGGGGAAGAAGACGGACATGAGCAAGTGGAAGATCATCATCGGCGGTAGCGCGTTGCCGCAAGGCCTTGCCCAAGCGGCGCTGGACCGGGGCATCGACGTGTTCGTCGGTTACGGGATGTCGGAAACCTGCCCCGTGCTCAGTCTTGCGCAACTTCCGCCCGGGGCTGAAAAGCTCGATCCCGACGAACAGCTTCGCCTGCGCTGCAAGACCGGCCGCCCTGTTCCTCTCGTTGACTTGCGTGTCGTCGACGACAACATGGATGAGCTCGCCCACGACGGTCAAGCCACCGGTGAGATCGTCGCGCGCGCACCGTGGCTCACGCAGGGCTATCTGAACAATCCTGAGGCCTCCGAGCAGCTTTGGGCCGGCGGCTATCTCCATACGCAGGACATTGCCAGTATCGATCCGACGGGCAACATACAAATCACCGACCGTCTCAAGGACGTGATCAAGTCCGGCGGCGAGTGGGTTTCATCGATCGAGATTGAAAACTTGATCTCCAAATACGAAGGCGTTTCCGAAGTGGCCGTCATCGGCATCAAGGATGACAAGTGGGGTGAGCGGCCGGTGGCGCTGGTCGTGCTCGTCGAGGGGGCGGCAGTCACTGAGAACGACATCAAGCAGCACGTACTGTCGTTCAGCACATCCGGAAAAATATCGAAATACGCGGTGCCGCAGGTCGTGAAGTTCGTCGATGCGCTGGGAAAGACGAGTGTCGGCAAGATCAACAAGAAGTGGCTGCGCGAGCAGTTCGTCTGACCTGGCCCAAGGAGCAAACACGATGAGCATCAAGGCATACAGCGTGGCCACGATTGACGATTTCGTTGGCCGCGAACTGGGCGTATCGGACTGGATTGTGGTCGATCAGGCGCGTATCAATGCGTTCGCCGAGTGTACGGGCGACAAGCAATGGATTCACGTGAACGAGGAGCGCGCAAAACGCGAGAGTCCATTCGGCGGCACGATCGCACACGGCTATCTGACGCTTTCCCTACTGGCGTCGCTCGCGATGGAGATCGGAGTCATTCCTGAAGACGCATCGGCTGGGCTGAACTACGGGCTGGACAAGGTGCGCTTCATGACACCGGTGAAAGCGGGAGCGCGGGTCAGAAATCGCGTGACGCTGGTTTCGGTGGAAAAGAAGGGCGGCGGCCGGATCATTGTCAAGACGACGAACGAACTGCAGATCGAGGGCGAGGAGAAACCAGCACTCATCGCCGAAACCTTGGCGATGCTGGTTTCTTAAGGGCCAAGCACCTATGTTGGCTAAGCGGATAGAGATGTTTGAGGAGCAGCAAGATGGCGGCAAATAACGAAGGCTCGGCACGAAGCGAGCAGGTGAACGACCTCGCGGCGTCTGCCGCGGAAGGTATGCTCGGACCGAATCCGTTCGTGGGGCTGCGCCCGCGCGACATTCTGGCAACCGCGCAGCAGATTGGCGCCCAGGCGTTTCGGCAACCCACCTTGCTCATGGAGCAAGAGGCGGCGCTGGCTCGTGATCTGATGGCGGTGCTTGGCGGCAGTGCGGACGCTACGCCGCCTCAGGGCGACAAGCGCTTCACCGACCCTGCGTGGCAGAGCAATTCGCTTTATCGCATGACGCTGCAAGGTTACGTGGCGTGGCGCAACGCGCTGACAGGTTTTGTCGAGCGCTCCCCGCTCGACCAGAAGAGCAAGGACCGCGCACAGTTCGTGCTGTCGCTCGTAACGGATGCCCTCTCGCCGACGAACACGCTGTTCGGAAACCCCGCTGCACTCAAGAAAGTCATCGATTCGGGCGGCGCCAGCCTGCTTGGCGGTATCAGGAATCTCGCAACCGATATGATGCAGAATCAGGGGATGCCCGCGCAAGTCGACAGGACGGCGTTCAAGGTGGGCGAGAATCTCGGCACGTCGCCGGGCGCGGTGGTCTTTTCCAGCGAGGTGCTAGAGCTGATCCAGTACACGCCGGCGACCGAGCATGTGTACGCCCGCCCGCAGCTGATCGTGCCACCCCAGATCAACAAGTTCTACGTCTTCGACCTGTCCGAAGGCAAGAGCATTGTCGACTATCTGGTGAAGAGCGAGTTCCAGGTGTTCGTGGTGAGCTGGCGTAATCCCACCGCTGCGCAGAGTCACTGGGACCTCGATACCTATGTTGCCGCGCTCCTCGAAGCGATCGCGGCAGTGCGCGATATTACCGGCAGCGACGACGTCAACCTGCACGGCGCGTGCTCGGGTGCGATGACGATTGCGGCGCTCCTCGGCCACCTCGCAAGCCGGGGTGACAAGAGCGTCAACGCCGCCACGCTGATGGTCGCCGTGCTGGACAATACGACTGACTCGCAGCTCGGACTATTTGCAACGCCGGAAGCCATCGCGGCCGCGAAGCAGAACAGTACAGCTAAGGGTGTGCTCGCCGGCGAAGAAATGGGCCGCGTGTTCGCGTGGATGAGACCCAACGATCTCGTCTGGAACTACTGGGTCAATAACTATCTGCTCGGCAAAGCGCCGCCCGCTTTCGACATCCTCTATTGGAACAACGACGCGACGCGGCTGCCCGCAGCTATGCATGGGCAACTGCTCGATATCTTCACGGGCAATCTGTTCAGCAAGCCTCGCGCGCTGACGGTCCTGGGTACGCCGATCGACCTGTCCGAAGTGACGTGCGATAAATACGTGGTCGCCGGGATGACCGATCACATCACGCCGTGGAAGGGCGTGTACAACACGGCGCGCACGTTCGGCGGCAAGACACGCTTCGTGCTGAGTTCGAGCGGCCACATCCAGAGCCTGATCAACCCGCCGGGCAATCCGAAGTCGAAGTTCTTCCTCAATCCCGATCTGGCCGCCACTGCGGACGCATGGCTCGCCAATGCCCAGACCGAAAAGGACACGTGGTGGACCGACTGGCGCACCTGGCTCGTTGACCATTCCGGTGAGCGGAAGCCCGCACCGGCGAAGCTCGGCAACAAGCGGCACCCCGCGGGTGTGAAGGCGCCGGGCATGTATGTCGTAGAAGCATGATGCAGACTCGCCGAATGCACGGTGACTTACATTTTCTTAACGCAGTTTAATTGGAGTACTGATGATGGATTCAACCAACCCGAACAGCATTTTCGCCGAGTACAAAAAGGTCATTGGACAGTTCAAGCTGCCCGGTATCGACATCGGCGCGATCCTCGAGTCGCGTCGCAAGGACGTCGAGGCGATCGCGGAAGCCAACACGACCGCGCTTGCCGGCGTGCAGTCGCTAGCCCAGAAGCAGTCGGAGATCCTCCACACGACGCTGACCGAATTGCAGTCGCTCGTCAGCCGCGTTTCCAAGTCGGAAGCCCAGCCCGCCGCCAACACGGGCGAAGTGGTCCAGCAGGCACTGCAAAAGGCGCTGGTGGACATGCAGGAACTCGCGGACACTGCATACAGGGCGCAGGCGGACAGCGTCGCCGTGGTCACGAAGCGTGTCGCCGAGCACGTGGAGGAATTGAAAACGCTCCTTCAGCCGAAGAAGTAAGTAGTAAGTAACGCGAGCAGCCCTTTCGGCACAACCCATCAGGCATGCCGACGCCTCGAACGATTGTCCTTCCAGAAAACATAGATGCACACGAGCCCCGAGTCTGCTTGCAGCATGAAAATCCAGACGATTGATCTGGACGGTCAGACACTGCGTGTCGGAACATGGCGCGGCAGTGACGCTTCGCCGCCGCTTCTTATCTTCAACGGCATCGGCGCCAACCTCGAACTGGTGGGGCCGTTCGTCACGGCGCTCGAAGACGTGAGTGTCATCATCTTCGACATTCCCGGCGTCGGCGGCTCGCCTGCGCCGGTCGTGCCGTATCGCTTTTCAACCTTGTCCGTGTTGGCGGACAAACTGCTGACACGGTTGGGCTTTGACGGGGCCGTCGATGTGTTGGGCGTTTCCTGGGGCGGCGCGCTGGCGCAGCAGTTTGCGCGTCTGTATCCAGGGCGCTGTCGCAGGCTGGTTCTCGCGGCAACCTCTCCCGGCGTCATCATGGTGCCGGGCAAACTGTCGGTGTTGTCAAAGCTGATCGGGCCGCGCCGCTACACCGATCCCGCCTACCTGCAAGAGGTTGGGGCGGACATCTACGGGGGCGCTTACCGGCGCGATCCGTCGCTCCTGAAGGCGCATAGCCAGCACATTCAGCCGCCGCGCGGGCGGGGCTATGTGTATCAACTGCTGGCTGCGACAGGCTGGAGCAGCCTGCTGTGGCTCGGGTCGTTGCGCCAGAAAACACTCGTCATGCACGGCAACGACGACCCGATTGTGCCGCTGACCAACGCGAAAATTCTCGCCGCCCGTATCCCCGATTCGACGCTCTACGTGATCGATGACGGCCATCTGTTTCTCATCTCGCGCGCGAGAGAAGTCGCGCCGGTCGTGCGCAAATTTCTCCGGCAGGAGGCGAGTTGAGTTTTTCGGCTGACGGTGGCGATGGTCCATGGCCAGCCACTAGAAATGTAAGTGAAGACCCCAAGGCAAGAGGCCTGCAGCGCATGCGGCGAACGGCGACGTGCCTGCTCGCCTTCATGATTGTGCTGCTGCTCGCGTGCGTCGCCTGGCAGCCTGAGAATTCATGGCTTGCGTGGCCGCGCGCGTTTGCGGAGGCCGCAACGGTCGGCGCGATCGCGGACTGGTACGCCGTCGTCGCGCTGTTTCGTCATCCTATGGGTCTGCGGATCCCGCATACGGCGATCATTGCGCAAAACCAGCCGCGCATTGCAGAAAGCCTCGGCAACTTCGTCGAGGAAAATTTCCTGACACCAGAGCTCATCGTCGGCAGGGTGAGCGGCTACGATGCCGCCCAGGCGCTTGGCCAGTGGCTGGCGCACCCGGCGAATAGCCGCGGGTTCGCAGACACTGTTGCGCACGCCGTTGCAGAATTACTTGAGGGCATTGACGAAGCAGACCTCCAGTGGCTTTTCGACCGTCTGGTGATACCGCAGTTGCGTAGGCTTGATGTATCCCGAGTGGCCGGCGACGTCCTTAAAATACTGACTGAAGGCGAGCGGCATCAGCCGTGGCTGGTTCACGGACTCGAAGTGCTGGAGAAGTGGCTGACGGCGAACGTCGACATGATCAAGGCCAAATTCAGCGAGGCGTCGAGGTACACACCCGCGCCGCTTGACGCCTATATCGTCAGGAAATTTATCGAAGGGATTATTTCGCTCCTCCATGAGGTGGGGGCGAGTCCGGACCACGAGCTTCGCCGTCAGGTCGATGAGGGCTTGCAGGCGCTGATTGTGCGATTGCAGACTTCAGCAGTGCATCGCCGTTTCGGCAAGTCGTTAATGCGCGACTGCATCCGTTACTTCAGGAATGCAGATTACTATGGCGTGCTGCTTGCGCGCTTGCGCACGCATGTGATCGCCGATCTCGGTCACGAGCAGTCGGCCGTGCGCGACGCATTGACGAGCATGCTGGCGTCGCTCGGCAAGCGGATCAGCCGTGAGCCTGCGATTCGACACAAGCTGAACGCATGGTGGCTCGCGCTGGCGCGCGAACTCGTCGTGCGCTACGGGCGCCAGTTCTCCGCGCTGATCACCGAGGTCGTGAAAGGTTGGAATGCAAATGAAGTAAGCCAGAAGATCGAAGCGGAAATCGGCCGTGACCTGCAGTTTATCCGGATCAATGGCACCTTCGTGGGTGGCATGGTCGGCGTGCTGCTTCACGCCGCCACACTCCTTGTCATCCGCTGACACCTGCGCTAGCCGGCTGCAACCAGTCCGAGTGCCTGCGCGCGCGCGACGGCATGCGCGCGCTTGTCGACATCCAGTTTCACGAAGATGTTCTTCACATGAGTCTTGACCGTTTCGGGCGCAATCCCCAAGGTGCGCGCGATCTCCTTGTTCGACTGCCCTTGGGCAATCAACTCGACGATGCCGCGCTCCCGTGCGCTCAACGGCTCGCGCTCCGGGTCGCGCCTGGGGCCGCCGGCGGGCTCGTACAGCGCTCGCCAACCATCCAGCAGGCGATCGATGTAAGCGACGGTCTCCTTCGTCTGCGCGGTGGAACGCGTGTTGTCGCGAACCGCATGTAGGAGCGGCCCGATTTCCGGCCC
>NZ_JBAUSA010000752.1:0-2647 GCF_049581465.1 Caballeronia sp.
TCGTAAAAATCAAATTGGTATGGCTGGTCGATAATCGCCTGCGTATTTGTCGCAGCGCCGAAGTTGAGACCGCCAGCAGGGATGCCTCCAATGACGCCGGGCTCGGTCGTCATCGTGAAGAGGTCTATCACTTGCTCTTCATTGGCCACACTAGCAATGCCTTCCGGCATCCCGATACCCAGATTGACGACACTGTTGGCCATCAACTCAAATGCCGCCCTGCGGGCAATGACCTTCCTTTCGCCGAGCGCCATAGCGGCTACGGAGCTAGCGGGGACGCGAAGCTCGCTTGAAAACGCAGCGCTGTAGGGTTCAGCGAAGGTTTGCCAGTGATTCGCTGGTTCCGCCAGAACCACGCAGTCGACCATGATTCCAGGAATCTTGACCTGCCGTGGATTGAGCGTGTGCGTGTCGGCGATACGCTCGACCTGGGCAATGACGATGCCGCCCGAGTTTCGCGCTGCCATCGCGATAGAAAGCGCCTCTAGCGTCAACGCCTCCTTTTCCATGGTCACGTTACCGCTCGCGTCGGCCGTGGTCCCTCGGACAATGGCGACGTTGATGGGAAATGTTTTGTATAGGAGGCAGTCCTTCCCGTCGATTGAAATGAGACTGACCAGGTCTTCGACTGTACGGGAGTTGAGCTTTCCTCCACCGTGACGAGGGTCGACGAATGTGCCTAAGCCAATGGTGGAAAGATGCGCTGGACGATGCGCGGCGATGTCCCGGAACATCTGGGAGATGACGCCCTGCGGCAAGTTATAAGCCTCAATCAGGCCATCTATTGCTAAGCGCTGCAGCCCCGGCACCAGACCCCAGTGACCGCCGATGACCCGGCGAACCAGCCCGACATGTGCCAGATGATTCAAGCCCTTGGACTTACCGTCGCCTTGCCCTGCGGCATACACGAGCGTCAGGTCGCGCGGGAAATCATCGTTCGGCTTGTTCTCCTCAAGGTAAAGCGCTTCGAGCGCGACTGCGATTTCCTCTGCGAAGCCGATTCCGACAAAACCTCCCGTCGCGACTGTATCGCCCGGTCGTATAAGTCGTACAGCTTCACGCGCGGACACCACCTTACCCTGCTCCGAACTTCGCGGCGACGACAGAAACGGGTGCTGAAAACCTGCGCTCATGATGTCTCCTCTCCGCACGTTGGAGCTTAATCTCCTCGTGCCGTGAATGTTGCCAACTGCGCTGCAGGTTCACCCGAACTTAGCGGTGTCGCCTTATTGCATAGAACCCCGGGCAAACAACGTGCGAGCGAACATTGTGCGCCGCTCCCTCTTTTGCCAAAGTCCGAGATAACCCTAGGAGGGCGTGCCTTGCAGTCACCTGCACGGACTTGAGCGGCGACGCGAGATGTGGAAGTCTGGAGTTCAAGCGCAGACGGACCCGCGGTACGCGTGCGCTCAGAAGAGCGCGGCAAAATCGTTCAGGTCACGGGCAACGTACCCCTTCCCTGTAAAGTGACTGCGGTCACCCGAGGTAAAAACCGGCGAGAAAACGAACTTTTCTATTGTCCAGTCCTGCAGGTATTGATGGTCCTTGGCTGCGAGAAAAACCGCTACGTGCTGCCCGAAACCGGCCAGGGATTCGTTGGTATGCGCCTCAGCTGAGCGCTTGCACGACCCAAACCGCACGCGCCGGTTGGTCTCGTCCAACGCGACCAAATCGATTTCGATGCTGCGGGCCATATCCTTCGGCCGATTCCAGTAACCCATCTGCAGGCTTGACAGTTCGAAATCGCCTTTGCCCTTACGGGAACACTCCTCGTGCAGTTTGCGCACGAGCTTTTCAAATGCAAAGCCCTCGACTCCCCGCAGACGCGGCCGTGCCAGCTCCAAAGTTCTTTCCAGCGTTTTCATCCGGGCAGCTTCACGCGCAGGCTTAGCCACCGCTAGCCACGCCTGCAAGAAATTGTCGGCAATGTAATAGCGAGCATTGCGACTCTTGCCGTCCGAAAACACCGGGTTTAGCTTGGATATCATTTCATAGCTTTGAACCAGGCTCGTCAGGTATCCGCCGATTTGGGTCTTCTCCTCGGGAGCACCAACGCCTGCCAGCAGTTCACCGTGGCCGCATCCGGGATGCTCCGCCAGATACGTCAGAATCGAAAGTGAGCGCCCTCTCAACTCGCGCAGGAACCAGGTATCGGCTTCCTCGGAAAGCGGGCTTGAGCTGCGTACAAACATCCTGGTCAGCAGTTCGTCGGAGAACGCGTCTGGCGCGACCTGAAAGAGATCCTGCTCGAACGCATCGTGATAGAACTTTGGCACACCTTCGAAGAAGGTCCACAGCGACAGCCATTGCGCAGGCTCCCGAAGACCCTGGCTACGAAACACGCTTAGCAGGTCCTCAAAATCCCAATGGTCCAGCTTGATGCGCTGGGTCAATCGGCCATAAAGCGGTGCCCCTTTGTTTTCCAGCAACGCATTCATGTCGGCATGAAGCGAACCCAGAACGAACAGTCCACCATGTGGCAGACTGGATTCGCGCAGTTTGTCCACTTCGGCTTGCAGGAAGGAACTGAAGCTGCTCAATGCCGCGCTAGTGAAGTATTGAAATTCGTCGATGACGACGATCAGCCCCGCCCTGCACAACTGGCCAATGGCGCTCGCCATCGCAGCGAAGTTCGTTACCTTCGTAC